>CAMLRJ010000165.1 GCA_946482345.1 uncultured Cellvibrio sp. | reverse complement strand
GCGCACGTGTCAGTGCTAATAAATCTTGAATTACAGCGTGGTTTTGCAGAGGTTCGAGATCTACTGCGCGGTAACGAATTTGATTGTCTTTTAACAAAGGCAAAATATGCGAAGCATGATCACGGCTGCGAATTAAAATCGCAATCTTGGCGTTCGGCATGTCCATTCTCGTTTTGCGAATAATACCGAGAATATAACGCGCTTCATCATAATGTGTGTCGTGATCCACGAAGGTGTGTAACCAAACGGCTTTGCCTTCTTCTTTTGGATGAATCGCTGCTGCGGGTGAATATTTTACAGCACCGCTGCTGATATTATTTTCTTGCGGAAAGCTGGATGAAAACACGCGATTGATCCAATCCACCAATCCCGCTTGCGAACGAAAGTTGGTTTGCAATTGAATATTTTCCAATTGCACATTCGCCAAACCCTGTTCGCGACAATGTAAAAATAATCCGACATTGGCACCGCGAAAAGCATAAATGGATTGCATGGCATCGCCTACGCAAAACAAAGTGCGTCCATCACCGGGCATCCAGCCTTGAGTCAAACTATTGAGTAATTCAACCTGGCTTAGGGATGTATCCTGAAATTCATCCACCAGAATATGACGCAATTGGTAATCCATTCGCAGTGCCAAATTGCTGGGTGTATCAGCATCACCCAGTGCACGGCGTGCAGCTAAACTGAGTTCGGTAAAATCTATTGCATTTTGTGCTCGAAAAACCAGCGTGAGTTGCGCTACCAACACGGGCAAAATGTCAAACAAGGCTTGCAGAATTCGCCATTGTTCTTCATCCAGAGTGGGTTTGGGTAAGCTGCGCAAATTTTTAAAAGCGTCGAGTGTGCCCTCACGCAAAGACAACACATCAATAATATTTTTCCACTGCTGTTTTCGATGAATGGATATTTGTTTCTCATCACGGGTTTCACCCGGTGGAAAACCAATTTTGACAGAAGCCGATTTTCTCCACTCACCGGCAAAACTCACGAATAATCCAGCCAAGCCAACCCAGCGTGATAAATGTTTAGGTTGATTATCCGGAAGTTGTTGAAACTCCAAATCCATATCCAGACAATTCAATATTGTCGAACGATAATTTTCAGCACGAAGATTAGCGGCTGCATAAGAAGCAAGAGTAATAATCTCACGCTGTAAATGCGCCGGGATCTTTTCGCGAACCGCCAGAATTCTTTCGCTGATTACATTACGGAAATTATTTTCCAAAATCTGTTTGATATTCTGCGTGGATTGGCTGGAAATCAACAAGGGCAACCAGGTTTCACGACGAGCCAGCATATTGATCATCAAATTTTCGAAACGATCAAAACGATTATCCAGCAAATCCAATAATTCACTTAATGATTTTGCCCAGGGTGTGTCGTCTTCCAGCGTCGCCAGTAATGCACGCACTGCACGTCGATATAACTCTTCGGCATCTTCCTGAATTTGGGGTTGCGCGCCCAGAGTGGATTCAATTGGTAATTGTCGCGTGAGTGATGTGCATAGGCTATCGAAGGTTTGGATACGCAAACGTGAAGGGTTTTCTAATAAATTCCATTGGAATTCCTGATCCTTTTCAATTACAGCACGCGCCAATTTCCAGGTGGTTTGCTTATGCGATTCTACGGGCGTTGGCAATTGTGCGTCTTGCAAAGCTTTTATAATACGCTCGCGCATTTCACCTGTGGCTTTTCGTGTAAACGTAATTGCCAGAATTTCTTCCGGTCGCTCAACGCGACTTAACAGCGTTAAAAAACGCTGGGTCAATAATTCAGTTTTACCGCTACCTGCAGGAGCTTCACAAATAAAAGATTGTGTTGGATCCAACGCGCGTTGGCGTTCGTGAAAATCCGGTGGCAGATTGGTTTGGTTCGGTATGAATTCATTCTGCATCAGTTAATTCTCCTGACACTTCTGAATCATCCAGTAATTGATTGGGGGTATCAAAATCAAATTGCTCGCGAATTCTACAGAGTACGTGCAATTCGCAATAGCGACAACTGGCTGCAGGATTTTTGGGATCAACAGCAGCAGAGCCTGCTAAAAATTCGCGGGCCAAGCGTGACAAGACAGTTTCCCAATGTTGCAAAATGTCGGTCCAGTTTCCAGGTAAATCCATTTTCGGTAATTCGTTAGCATTAATTAACCCCGGTGCTATGTCGCTGTCTTCTGCAATACCATTAAATAAAATCTTGTCAGTAGAAATTTGTCCGAAAGCAGCACCTGCAACCCGTTTTGAGTTGGCGATAGCATAGAGCGGAACCTGGGGTTCGGTGGGACGATTGCCTGTCCAATCGCGAATTGACGTTTCACCGGTTTTGTAATCCAGCACAAATAAAGAACCGTTTTCCAATTCGTCAACGCGATCATAACGAATATGAATTGGCATTTTTTCCAGCTTGACAGTTTTGCGGCCTTCATTAAATAAAACGGTGAATGGCTTGCGTTGTTTTTCCAGTTGCAACCATTGCAAGACTTGTGTGCTCAGCCTTTGTGTTTCCAGTTGTAAAAATCGATGGCCTGCAACGCGTTTTTGGCGAATGTCCATCAGAGCTTGTGTTGTGGCCTTATTGATGAGTGCCAATAATTTTTCATCACTCAATGCCAATAATTTGGATTGCTCGCGCAATATTCGCCAGATTATTTCCATGACTTTGTGTAATAAATTACCGCGTTCCAGCGCACTTAAACCAATAACAGGCGCCGGAATTTCACTGGAATGCAAACGATAACGTGCAAATGCCTGAAATGGACAGATTGCCTGGCTTTTTAAGATTTGCGAGCCACCGCGAATAGATTCCATATCGATAATACGTGGCCCGCAATAATCCAAACGGGTTTCCATATAGCGACTGGAAAATAAATCTTGTTGGTAATCAGGTGTTTTATCAATGGTAAAATCGGTCAAGGGAAACGTTTTGATTAAAGGACTTGCCGATAATTGTTTGTCCCCTTTCATCGTCACGCTGCTGGTAAATAAATTGACACTGCCTTGTGTTAATCTCCGGGTTAAACGTTGCGCAAAATAAAATTCACGTTCGGGTGAGGATTGCGGCAAATGTAATTCACGTTGCACGCTTAATGGCAATAGTGGATTGGGTTTTGCTGCAGGTGGCCAGGTGTCATCATCCAGACCTATTACCCATAATTCATCAAAAGGTAAACCCGCTGCTTCAAGTAAACCTAAAATTTGCAATGGTGAACTGCGTGTTTGTGCATGGAATGCCGTTTGTTGTAGCGCGAGTGTTAATACATCCAGAGCTTTGGTGTGCTCAATTTTACCCAACACATAATCCAGCCCGGAAAATTCGTCGAGTGTTTCCTGCCAACTTTGTATTTGCTGAAATTCCAAAGTGTCCAGCTGTCTGTCTCCCGGCCATCCCCAGGCTTTTAATTGTTCGATAAAAATGCTGCACCATTCGCTCGGATAATGCGTGATTTTTTTATGTTGTTTTCGCAGTAAATCGAAATCGCTTAAGCGTTGATAGAAATCATTTTTAATTTCCGTCATTTTTGAAGGAGATCCAGAATCTCTATCATTGATAAAGTCACTGAGTTCTATTTGATCTTCATTTAATGGCGCATCGTCATCCCCACCGCGAGAATGACGAGGACGAAGTTTTGCAACACTCTCACTAATAAAAGTTTTAAATTGCTGAAAACTGAATTCCAATTCACCCACATCATGTAATGCAATATCCCACTGGGCGCGTATAGGTAATTCCTGTGTTGATCCCACAAAGGGGGAACGCAAAAGCGCAGAAAGTTGTTGCAATTCCAATCGTTCTGCCTGACAGCTTAATGCAGCAAGGCCAATAGCAATAACCGGTACCTGGGACAAAGGTTGTCCCGCTGAAATATTAAACCCGGTGGCGTGTTGCGCTTGATCCGGAAAAATATATTGCGGTTCAAATTCCTGCATAAACACTCGTTCAATACGACTGCGTTGTGCAGTTAAATTGGGAACGACTATTCCGAGAGTGATATCCGGTTGCCTTGTAATTTTTTCTTTTGCCCAGCGAGCAACGCTATTTAATTCCTGTTGTTCATTGATGAACTCGATTCGCCGCGCTGAATTTTTTTCAACCTGTAAATCCAGCGATGAAATGCTTACGCCGAGATTTTTCAGGCAATCCAATAAATGTTGAATTGAAGGGGTGAGTTCGTCGAAACCGTAGAGGTAGATTTGTTGGGGTAAAAGCCTTACCCCCTCCCGGCCTCCCCCTTGGCAGGGGGAGGAGTTTACAGTCCCTCCCCCTGCCAAGGGGGAGGTTAGGAGGGGGTCTAGCTTTTCAAGTCGCCCCACCAACAACCCCGGCACCTGCGCAACCGACAAAAATCTTTCCCTCTGGCAAATCCGTTCAAATTCCTGATGCCAATGCTGAAAAATAAAAGAATCACCATTAGTTTTTGCGACCCAGACCAATTTTTGCAAATCCAGGCGCCATTCGTGCATTAATGTCCATGCCTCCTGAGCTTGTCTTGCAGTGGCACGGGAATTAATCAGGGGAGGGGTGTCGGGGTGTTGTTCCAGCACTTTTTCCCAGAGCAAATTTTCCTGAAAGCTGCTGAGAGGTGTGTAATTGGCTAAAGGGTGATCGTCAATAAACTCAAGATCCGACCAGAGTTGCTGAATCCATGTGTTGATTGCAAGGCATCGCAGGCCGTTAAAGGCTTTGGCAGTTTGCATGGCTGCATATCGCTCAATAAAAAAGCGATTCAATCGTTTATTGGGCGTCAGCAACAAGGTGTGATGCACATTAAGCTTCGCAAAAAACTGCGCGAGTTGCTGATCAAAAGGAGTTTTTGCCACCAAATCTACCATCACTTTTTTGGAATGAGATGTTATTCTTCGCCTGCGTCACAGGCTGGGTTGTGGGTGTGAATCATATCCTTCCCGACTCGCTTTGTCGTCGCTGTTCTGAATCATCCGCTGATAAAAAAGCAAAGGAGTAGGCAATGGCCAGAAGTCTGAAGTTCGCCTTGGGCGACCAGCAATTTAATTGTGATTTGCAAAAAGTCGATCGCAACAAACTTTACGGTTGGGTTGACACAATTGCAGTCGATAAAGATGGAAAAGAGTGCCACATAGGTTCAATTTCCAGTGACGGCATGCATATTTTTTCCAAAGGTTCTTTTGAGCAAGGTTATCTGGATATTTCCGGTCATTGGCTGGAGCGCGATGCCTTGAATGTGGTTGATGCGGACAATCAACCCATAGAAAAAAAAGAATCTTCTTTTAATAGTGATATTCCGCTGACAGATACAGTTTCTGTCGATACTTATTTAGCACACGTGATCAAATCGGTTTATCAATTAGAAACCGATGCCGCTTTGTTGGAGCAAGTCAAAAACTCCGACGAAATTTTTTGTTTTCCTTTTAATTACTACGCCAGCCACAATCCCGACACCGCTTTTTTAATTGAAAGTGATGACAATTTATTTATGACCATTGGGCAACATTGTGGTTTTGAATTTATCGAAATGCAAAATATCGATTCAACTTTGTTGGAAGATGATGAAGACGAAGAAGAATCGGATGATGAAGAAATTGATTTTAGTATGTTTTAAAAAACACCCCACCCTGTAGAAAGCAGGGAGTAAAGTCCCTCCCCCTTGCCAAGGGGGAGGTTAGGAGGGGGTGAATCCCTCCATTTGAAAAAGGGAGGTTAGGAGGGATTTAAAATGGTGGGAAAAACTGAAAAGCTAAATCCCCCCTAGCCCCCCTTTTTCAAAGGGGGGAACTAAAAACAAAATCAAATTCAGCAAAAAAAAATTGAAAACCTAAAGGAACAAAAATGAAAGTCATCAATATAGCCGATGAAAAACAACGCAACTCACGTGTTGCCCTGGATAATAAAAAGCGTGCGCAATTTACCCGGCGCGTTGATCAACAATTACAGCCGGTTGACGGTGTGCGTATTGTTAAAGGTTCTTTGGAAACTGATCTCACCAGTTTGACTCGCGAGATTACACCTGAAGAACTGTCACAAAAACTAATCGATGCTGATCCGGAAATTGATCTGGAATTATTTGGCAAACGCATTGATGGCACTGTGCGTATTTATTTAAACAGCGACAATCAACCTGCCGGTGCAGTGCATTTAAAAGAACGCGTATTTTCTGCTACCGGTGAAATGACCGAGGAGCGCGATTTGCGTGAAATTGAAGCTAATATCAATGGCGAATCTCCCTTGAAGTGGACTGGCCGTTTATTGCCGAAATGGGAATGCGTGAAAAAATTTGCTTTTACCAATGCTTATCAAATCAAACATGTGGATGGTTTGACGTTTGATTTTCTGTACAACATGGCAAAAGACCTGGAAGAAAAACAAAGTTTGTTATTTTTAGGTGCAGGGAAAAAATCCAACGAGCCTTTAATTCTGTCGCGTAATGGCAAACAATTTCGCGCTTTTCTGGAGGGTCGTACCAAGGGCAATGCTTATCAATTGATTATGCATTTAACCAATCTCGAATTAAAACCTGTTCCGAAAGAAGATGATAAGGAGAAAGCAGAATGAGTTTTTACGATGCAAAAAAAATGGAAGCCTTGGGCAAGGGTGTGATGGTGGGTCAAGGTGCATTGACTGATTCCGGTTTGTTAAATCTGGCTCGCAGCTACAAAAAGAATGTGGCATCGCGTTATCGATTATTAAATGAAGGCGATATTGCCAGTATTGAATCCACCCAATTGCATGCTTCGTTAAAGCTGGATGGCCAATTACATTTTTTGTTTAAATCCGGTGATGATTGTTTTTTATTTAATATTAAAGGTCGCGTAATTACGGGATTGCCTTTACTCGAAGAGGCCAAAAAAGCATTTGCCAAGTTTGAAAAAATTGTTTTGGCAGGTGAGTTATATGTGAATACCAGTGATTCACGTTCACGAGTTTATGATGTGACTTCGGCTTTAGGAACAGGTGCAGGAGAAAAGGCACAGATATTATCTTTTGCAGCCTTCGATCTGTTGGAGCTTAATCGTGATAATTGCCGTTCAATGTCGTTTGTTGATAAACAGAAAAAATTATCGGAATTGTTACCCGTCAGTGGCCAATGTCACAGTGTTGAGCATCACAACGTCGATACGAAAAATTTATCGCAGTTGTACAAAACCTGGGTGACTGATGGTGAGCAAGAAGGGATTGTCTGTGTGGATGAACATAACCACACCATTTATAAAATCAAACCCAAACATAATATCGATGCCGTGATTTTAGGTTTTACTGAATCACCGGATGTTGCTGATAGTTTACGTGTGTTATTAACAGGCTTGATGCGACCGGATGGCAGCTTTCAAGTTTTTGCAAAAGTCGGTACCGGTTTTGACGATGAACAACGCCGCGAGTTTTATCACAAGCTAAAAGCCATGGCAGTTCCATCGGCTTATCGCACAACTGATCGCAATCACACACTCTTCACCATGGTGCGCCCGGAAATTGTAATTGAATTTGCATTCCACGATTTGATTTACGAAAACTCTGCCGGCAAACCGGAAA
>CAMLRJ010000164.1 GCA_946482345.1 uncultured Cellvibrio sp. | reverse complement strand
GTCCAACAGCAGTATCTACCAGCACAGTGTTGGATACTTTTGTGAACGAATCACGTATCGATCGTCGTACTCACCGTGGCAACTGGTGTAACCAGAAAGGTGGTATTGGTGCTCGACCAACAGTGGCTCCCGTTGCCGGTATCGATGCTTATGTCTGGGTTAAACCGCCAGGGGAATCAGATGGTGCTGCGTCTTTGGAATTGTCATATGACCCACAAGATCCAGCCAAAGGCTTTGACCGTATGTGTGACCCTACCTACAACTACAACCCAGGTAGTGGTTCAAATGTAGACACTGGTGCATTGCCAAATGCTCCTGTTGCAGGTCGCTGGTTCAAAGAAGCCTTCCAACTTCTGATGAACAACGCTTATCCACCCCTGTAATCAAGATGTTTTGGCTCAGGACGAGCCTCAAATTGTTAAAACTGCCGATCAAATGATCGGCAGTTTTTTTAGTAGGGATCGCTTTATAGCATTAATACGTTTTATTGATCTTTTCATTTACAGAGCGAGATATTGAAATGAAACAAACATCCCTTTTTAAACTGATTGGCACAAGCATATTGGCCATTTCTGCACTTAATGTTTACGCACAAACCGGTAACCCGCGAGTAAACCAACTGGGTTATTTGCCCAACGGCGTAAAAGCCGCCACTTACAAAACGAGCAGCACCAGTGCACTTACCTGGCAGCTCAAACAAAACGGAACTGTTATTGCGACAGGCCAAACCCAACCTTCGGGTTTCGATGCTGCCAGTGGTGATTCACTGCACCAAATCGACCTTTCCAATATCACAGCAACCGGAACAGGTTTTAGCCTGACAGTTGGCAGTGATACCAGCTACAACTTTGCAATTTCATCAACAGTTTTTAAGCCAGCACTTTATGACTCATTAAAGTATTTCTACCACAACCGCAGTGGTATCGCGATTGAGACCCAATACACAGGCGGCGGTAATGGTTCATTCGCCAGCAATAGCAAGTGGTCACGTCCTGCTGGCCACCTGAACAGCGGCGCCAATAAGGGGGATATCAACGTACCTTGCTGGAGTGGCACCTGTAACTATTCACTGAACGTTACCAAAGGTTGGTATGACGCGGGCGACCATGGGAAATATGTGGTCAATGGCGGCATCTCTGTCTGGACATTGCTCAACATGTACGAGCGCGCACAGAATTTCAGCAACACCAATAATCTTGATGATGGAAAATTCAATATCCCGGAAAGCACCAATGGCGTTCCGGATATCCTGGATGAAGCTCGCTGGCAAATGGAGTTTTTGTTAGCCATGCAAGTCCCCACAGGTCAAACCAAAGCAGGCATGGTTCACCACAAAATGCATGATGTGGGTTGGACTGGCTTCCCTCTGGCACCGCACGAAGACCCTCAACAACGCGCACTGGTACCACCATCTACAGCAGCAACATTAAATCTGGCAGCAGTCGCCGCCCAATCAGCCCGTATATGGAAAGATCTGGATTCCGGTTTCGCCAATACCTGCCTGAATGCAGCCAAACGCGCTTGGGACGCCGCTCAGTCCAATCCAAATGACATCTACTCAGGTAACTACGACAACGGCGGCGGGGGTTATGGCGACAAAACTGTTTCTGATGAGTTCTACTGGGCAGCGGTTGAACTCTATCTGACAACAGGTGATTCAAAATACCTCTCTACCATCAACAACTATTCTGTTACGAATGTAGATTTTGGTTGGGCCGATACAGCTCTGGCAGGTTTGATATCGCTTGCTGTAGTACCGACCTCACAAACAGCTGGTTTGCGTACTTCTGCACAACAGAAAATCACCAGTATCGCCAGCGGTCATCTGACGACCCAAAATGCATCGGGTTATCCGGCGCCTTCATCCACCACGGATTATTATTGGGGATCAAATGGAGCCGTTACCAACAAGATGATTTTGATGGGTCTTGCTTATGACTTCACCAAAAACGACGCTTTCGCCAGAGGCGTTGGCAAGGGCTTGAACTACTTGTTTGGACAAAACGTTCTTTCAACCTCCTTTGCAACAGGCCTGGGTACCAAAACTGCGACCCAACCGCACCATCGCTTTTGGGCAAATGCCATTAATGGTAATTATCCCTCTCCTCCACCAGGTGCACTTTCCGGTGGACCCAACGCAGGATTGGAAGACAGCACTTCCGCATCACTGTTAGCGTCTTGTAAATCCAGACCTGCGACCTGCTGGGCTGATAACATCAACGCTTATGCGGTAAATGAGATCACCATCAACTGGAATGCGCCTTTTGCCTGGAACCTGGCGTTTTACAATGACTATGCGGCCAACAACAATGTGCCGGGCTCTTCAAGTTCGTCATCCAGTCGATCTTCGTCGATTTCCAGTTCCAGCAGATCCTCATCTATATCGAGTTCAAGTCGATCTTCATCGATTTCCAGCTCAAGCCGGTCATCCAGTCGATCTTCTTCCCTGTCGAGTTCGAGCCGATCATCCAGCCTGTCCAGCTCAAGCCGCTCTTCCAGCCTGAGTTCGTCCAGTCGGTCGTCCAGTGTGAGCTCCAGCAGATCATCAAGTGCGGCTTCCGGTGGTAAATGCCAATATGTCATCACTAATCAATGGAACACAGGTTTCACTGCGGCCATACGTATCACCAACCCAGGCAGTTCCAGCATAAACGGATGGAATGTGAGCTGGACTTACAGTGATGGAACCAGAGTGACAAACCTGTGGAATGCTGTTTTCAGCGGTAGCAATCCTTACTCAGCCAGCAATATGAGCTGGAATGGCACTATCCAACCGGGTCAAACAGTTGAATTCGGATTCCAGGGCACCAAGAGCGGCAGCTCAACCCAGATCCCGACTGTTACAGGAAGTGTATGTAATTAAGGTTGAAAATAAATCGCACAGCTTTGCCGCTGTGCGATTTATTTGTCTATTTACAGGCAAGACTCACATCAGGTAAAAAGCGTTTCTTTTTTACCAGCCTGGAGACGATGTTGATTAATCCATTAAATACAGATCCCTCACAAATCACGTTTTCACAAGTGATTGAGTACATAGAAAACCAATACCTATTCACTCCCACCGCGTTTAAAAATGGCGACAGTCATAATTCGGCAAACCAGAACAATGGCTCATGCAAAATTTTCTTTTTTGCGCAAATGCATCAACTTTCCGAGCAGCAAACATTGCAATTGTTTGGTGATTATTATCGAAAAGATGTATTGCAAAATCCCGATGCAACCGATCATCAGAATATCCGTAACTTTATGAAATTTGGTTGGCAAGGCATCCAGTTTGAAGGGACGGCGTTGCATCCCAAACCGGCTTTTTGCGAAGAATAAAAAACGAACTTATTGCGTGCATCCCCCCTTAAATTGGATAGCTTCTGGTGCAATTAATATAGAGTCGGGCATTTAACTATCACTGGCCCGACTGTCTATAGTCGATCCCTATGATGACCATTTCACCAATGAGAAATACGCCTCATCGAAAATCGGCTGTTTGACGTAAAATTCCATATCATTATTAACAACTGAGATTTAATTATGATTGGATATAAGATGGCGACCTGCTTTATGCTTTCCCTGGCATTGGCCGCTTGTGGTGGAGGGGACACCGACGGAAACAAGAGTTCATCCAGTTCACAGTTGAAGAGTTCAAGCCCGAACAGTTCGAGCCAAATCGCAAACAACGCAACATCATCTTCACTAACAGCTGTTTCAAGCTCAACTTCCAGCCTGAACACTGTTGTAAGCTCTTCCTCGATCAGTATCTCGAGTGTTTCTTCAAGCAGAAGCTCACAGTCTTCGGTTGCCATTGTGGTCACTTCAAGTTCACTGAATAACCCTGTCAGTTCATCGCAGTCATCGAGCCAATCAACATCAAAGTCCAGTTCATCTACGAGTTCTACAAGCAGTAAATCATCGAGTACACAATCAAGCTCGATATCATCGTCGAGTTCGTCGAATTCAAGTTCTACGTCCAGTATTTCCAGCTCCAGATCAAGCTCGTCACAATCATCATCCAGTTTGCTTTCAAGTTCCAAATCCAGTTCATCGAGTTCAACTTCAAGTTCACGATCCAGCTCTGTGTCTTCCAGCTCCCGATCAAGCTCTTCAATGAGTTCAACAACCAATAGTGCTACAGCAGCATCTTTTGGCTCGGCACCGTCTATTACTCCTGAAGGTGATCAGGCAGCCTCCGGCAATATAGTCTACGAACCGGTAAAACCAGGCGAGACAGTATTCGACACAGACTACCCCTATCTGGTTTCGGCCGATGGCGCGATTTATAAGCTGCCCTACCCTCACATTTTCGATTACGGAACGCCCAACTCCATCATTCTGGATAATTTTGCCGATAACGATCACCAAAATAATTTGGGTGCAGCTTTGGCCACTTATCGTGGCGAAAATTACACCGAAGGTGGTGGTTACTGGTACACCTTTGCTGACAAAAACGGCACCAGTTTGAAAAATGCGAACAATCTTTCTATTAATGCTTACAACATTGGTAAAGCGATTTCCGGTAATGAACTGCATTTAAAAATGACTGTTGCCAATCCCGGATTTGCCGGTGTAGGAGCCAACCTGTTGTTTGAAGCAGCGGGGGTGGATTTAAGTGATCTGGACTATGTAGAAGTCACTGCTTATGGCTCAGGAACAATAGGCGTAATGTTTGAAACAACAGACATCAACAAGCCCACTGAATGGGGAAATTACGCAACCAAAACCCCAATGACGCTGAGTAATACATCAACAAAATTTAAATATTTGGTATCGGATTTTGAAGGTGAGAAGCATTCAGGTTTGGAAGGAATGCCTTTACAACCCCATTTGAATGTCGCATCAAAATTTTTCTTCCAAGCCAAAGACGGTGCGACTGTTGATATTCACATAGAAAAAATTGAATTCTTTTTCAATAAATCCACCACACCATTACGATTGGCTGCATTCAAATGGAAAACCGGTGAGATTGAACCCAATCCAGGTTTCGAATTTGATTTCTCGCAAATTGGTGTACCTCCAACACTCAAC
Organism: uncultured Cellvibrio sp.; assembly: GCA_946482345.1. The sequence continues at coordinate 2,488 of CAMLRJ010000164.1, read as the reverse complement.
CCCAATGATCCCTATATCAATTGGTCAACCGCAACTATCGCACCTGTAAAAACACAAACAGCTGCAACAGTGAAAACCAGTCAACAATTGACGAATACCGGCAAGCCCAATTGGTTGCGTGTTGAAGGCACAAAACTTTATGACAGTCACAATCATTTAGTACGCATGACCGGCGTAAACTGGTTTGGATTTGAAACCAAAAACATGATTCCATTTGGTTTGAATGCACGTAGCTACAAAGATATGTTGGCTCAAATAAAAACCGTTGGATTTAATACTGTTCGCATTCCCTACTCAGACTATGTGCTGGATGAATCAAGAGCAGGCACACTCTTGTTGAAAGATTTGGATATTAATTTGACGCTGAATGCGATGAACGGAACACAAACTCCTCTGGATTTGTTGGATGCGATCATTGCCGAATCAGGAAAATTGGGATTAAAAGTGATTCTGGATTCCCATTCACGTAAACCGGATTCCTATTTGATAGAAGGGATTTGGAATTTGGATTATCCCGAATCCAAATGGATAGATAACTGGAAATTTATTGCCGCACGTTATGCCGATAATGACGCTGTTGCCGCTTTCGATCTGAAAAACGAACCGCATTTTGAAGCAGCCTGGGCAGGCCCAACCAGTTCCCTTAACTGGAACGAAGCTGCAATTCGTTGTGCCAATGCTATTCAAACTGTGAATAACAATGCATTAATTATTGTTGAAGGTGTTGAGAGTTTGAATGCGACATCAACTGCACTGAATAAATACTGGTGGGGCGGTAATTTACAAGGCGTTATCAACAACCCAATCACTATTACATTCCAAAATAAACTGGTTTATTCACCACACGAATATGGACCGGAAGTGTATTTGCAACCCTGGTTCAGGGATTATCGATTCCCGCAAAATTTACCGTTTATTTGGGAAGATCGATTTGGATTTATTTACAGCAAAAATATTGGCCATACGCTGGTGGGTGAATTCGGTGTGAGAGATGAGATACCCAATAGTGCTGCAGTTAAATGGTTTGACGAGTTCCTGAAATATATGGATCAAAGAAGCGAGGGATATTCCTGGACATATTGGGCATGGAATCCCAACTCGGGTGATACCGGCGGTATTTTAACGGATGACTGGAATACGGTTCACACTTGGAAAGTGGATAAGCTCAAGCCTTATATGGCACCACTGATAGGTAATAAAAACGGATTGTAATTTAATAAAACAAAGAGCCGTCAAGTCGGCTCTTTGTTTTTTATCACTGAATCAGTTTGAAAAAATTTTCGCAATTTTCTTTTTAGCAGTTGAGGTTTATATGTTGAGTAACAAAAAGGTTTTTGTGTCGGGGTTGTTGATTACAACACTCACCTTATCCGCTTGTGGTGGTGGCAGCAGTGGAACAGAGAACAACAGCAGTTCTTCCCGCGCTACCATCAGTAGTTCGTCCGGTACAGTGAATACATCTTCTTCTGCAAATGTTTCGTCAAGCAGTACCACTACAAATCAATCCAGTTCATCGACTAATCTTGTCAGCTCCATGTCAAGCTCAAACAGTCTGGTATCGGTGAATTCAAGTTCAAAATCGAGTTCTTCAAGTGTTGTGATCATTCCTGTATCCAGTTCAGCATCAACAACTTCTTCCAATTCTTCTTCATCGAAAAGTTCGGTGAGCAGTTCAAATTCGACAACCAGTTCTAGTGTATCCAGCAGTAAGTCGAGTTCTATCAGCTCAAGTCATTCCAGTACAAGTTCAAACATTTCAACTTCAAAATCAAGTTCTTCGAATACAAGTTCCAGTAAATCCAGTTCAAGCATTTCAAGTTCAACCAGCTCAAGTTCGAATACGTCAGTGAGTTCCAGTTCGATAAGTTCATCCAACTCATCGAGTCGATCCAGCTCAAGTTCGTTGAGCTCTTCGATGAGCTCCAGCAGTTCAAGTTCTTCAAGTCGATCAAGTTCATCTGCTTCCAGTACATCAACCAATATCGTTCGTTTGGATAACCCTTTTGTTGATGCCCAATGGTACGTTGACCCGATTTGGTCTGGTAAGGCTATGGCTGAAACCGGTGGTTCAAAAGTGGCGGGTTACAACACCGCTGTGTGGATGGATCGCATAGGTGCAATAGATCCAGCGGATGGCAGTTACGGACTGCGTGATCATCTGGATGCCGCTCTGGATCAGAAAGCCAACGTGATTCAGATTGTGGTCTATGACTTGCCAAATCGCGATTGTCACGCGCTTGCATCGAATGGTGAATTGAAGCAAACGGCGGAAGACACCGCCCGTTATCGCACCGAGTATATTGATGTGATTGCCTCAATTTTCTCTGATCCGAAATATCAGGAATTGCGCATTATCGCGATTATTGAACCCGATTCATTACCCAATCTGGTCACCAATCTGAGTGATCCGGAATGTGCTGCAGCGAATCAGGGCCCCTATGGTTATGTACCCAATACCCAATACACCCTCAGCAAGTTGTATCCGATT
>CAMLRJ010000163.1 GCA_946482345.1 uncultured Cellvibrio sp. | reverse complement strand
ACCTTGTGGCTTATCACCGCAAAAATCCAAAGCGATTTCGGTGCTATCGAAAATATTGGTGGAAAAATATCAAGGGCAAGTACCGGAAGATTGGCAAGCGCTTGAAAGCTTGCCCGGAGTTGGACATAAAACTGCCAGCGTTGTGATGAGCCAGGCATTTGGTCACCCTGCATTTCCGGTAGATACCCATATTCATCGTCTGGCACAACGCTGGGGATTAACGGATGGCGCCAATGTCACGCAAACCGAAAAAGATTTAAAACGTTTATTTCCGGAATCCAGCTGGAATGCACTGCACTTGCAAATCATTTATTATGGGCGCGAATTTTGTTCGGCTCGCGGATGCGATGGCACAGTATGCGAAATATGCAGAACCTGTTATCCGAATCGCAAGAAAGCGAAGGTTGTTTTGAAAGCGTAAATCCCTCCCCCGCCTCCCTTTTTCAAAGTGAGGAGCCTGACTACCCTCTTAGGTAGTCAGATAGTTCCCCACTTTGAAAAAGGGGTGCCAGGGGGGATTTAAAAATGATTAAAAGAGAAAACCCATGATCAAACTCTACGGCATCAAAAACTGCGACACAGTCAAAAAAGCCCGTGCCTGGCTGGAAAGTAAAAAAATTGATTATTATTTTCACGATTATCGTGTTGATGGCGTCGCTGAAAAACAAATCAAACAATGGATTGCAGAGTTAGGTATGGATGCAATGGTGAATAAACGCAGCACCACCTGGAAAGAGCTGGACGAAAAAATCAAAGAAAATTTAAATGAAAAAAATGTTATTAAAGTTTTTTTGGAGCATCCGACTTTAATCAAACGTCCTTTGTTGGATAACGGTAAAGTTCGTTATGTTGGATTTAAAGAAGACGACTACAAAAAGATTTTATTGTAGGGGCCGCCCCCTGTGGCTGCCCTGGGCGACCACAGGGACTCACCCCTACGAATGAAAATATAATACAAGAAATTATTTTTAATTTAACAAGCGAGACAATTTCATGACTCAAGTTTACGCATTAGGTTTAGGTGTTGGTACGCAAAATTCAAAAGGTGAATGGCTGGAAGTATTTTACGCATCCCCCCTGCTTCATCCCGATAAAAAAGTCTGCTCCATCATCGCGGACATTGTCGATTATCAACAAGGCAATAAAGCCATCACATTGAGTCAACAACAGATAATCGAAATCACATCTACTCTGGAAAAAAATGCATTTGTCGAGCAAGCAGCACTTGCCAATAAATTAATTAACAGTAAACGCCCTCTGGTCGTGACATTTTTGGAAACAGACACCAACCCAACCTCTGTACCTGAAGCTTATTTAAAATTACATTTGTTATCACATCGTTTGGTTAAACCTCATCAAACAGTGCTTGCCGGAATTTTTGGTGTATTGCCAAATGTGGCCTGGACCAATAAAGGCGCTATTGATATTAACGAATTGGCAGAACATCAATTACAAGCACGATTGAATGGCGAGGAACTGGAAGTATCTTGCGTGGATAAATTCCCGAAAATGACGAATTATGTTGTGCCAAAAGGTGTACGCATCGCACACACTGCACGCGTTCGTTTGGGCGCTTATTTGGGCGAAGGTACCACCATCATGCACGAAGGTTTTGTCAACTTTAATGCGGGCACCGAAGGCCCGGCGATGATTGAAGGAAGAATTTCTGCCGGTGTATTTGTTGGCGCAGGTTCTGATTTGGGTGGTGGCAGTTCAACCATGGGCACCCTCTCTGGTGGCGGCAATATTGTCATCAGTATTGGCAAAGAATCCTTAATTGGCGCTAACGCAGGCACTGGAATTCCGTTAGGTGACAGATGCAAAATTGAATCAGGTTTGTATATCACCGCCGGAACAAAAGTGGTTGTATTGGATGATGCAGGACAAGAAGTGAAAACCATCAAAGCGCGTGAATTGGCGGGTATAAATGATTTGGTTTTCCGTCGCAATTCCATCAGCGGGCGTGTTGAAGTTGTCACCAACAAAAGTGCATTGCAATTGAATACTGCGTTGCATAAGAATTAATTTTTTGTATTTCCCTCCCCTGCCAAGGGGAGGGCCAGGGTGGGGTAAGGCTTTTAATAAACTCAAATCGAGAACTAAAAAATGCAAGTCATCCTATCCGCCCTAATTCTTTTCCTACCCGCATTATTCGCCATGCTAATTTTGCTTTGGTTGCGAAAACAAAACTGGATTATCAAATTAAGTAGCATTTTATTGGCGACGTTAATTGTGATTAACACCTATCACATTTATTTCCCGGATCAGGATTTGCGTACGCGCTATGCCAGTGCATTGTTGAGTTAAGTTGAGTTGAATTTAAAACTCTCCTAAAAATCCACCTGACTGATGCGCCCAAAGTTGTGCATAAATACCACCCAGTGCAATTAATTCGTTGTGAGTGCCTTGTTCAATCACTTGGCCTTTGTCCAATACGATTAATTTATCCATAGCGGCAATGGTGGAAAGGCGATGGGCAATAGCGATCACGGTTTTTCCCTGCATGAGTTGGCTTAAATGCGATTGAATGGCTGCTTCAACTTCTGAATCCAGTGCAGAGGTCGCTTCATCCAAAATTAAAATGGGTGCGTTTTTAATTAACACGCGGGCAATCGCGATGCGTTGGCGTTGGCCGCCGGATAATTTCACACCGCGCTCCCCGACATGTGCATCGTAACCTTTACGCCCTTGATTATCACAAAGACCTAAAATAAATTCATGTGCCTCGGCGAGTTTTGCAGCTTGAATCATTTCGTTTTCGGTTGCGCCGGGACGACCATATAATAAATTGTCGCGAATTGATCTGTGTAATAGAGAGGTGTCCTGGGTTACCATGCCGATTTGTGCGCGCAAACTTTCCTGTTGCACTTCAGCAATATTATTGCCATCTATCAAAATAGAACCGCTTTCAACATCATAAAAACGTAATAGTAAATTCACCAAGGTGGATTTGCCCGCACCTGATCGACCAACCAGACCAATTTTTTCGCCAGCTTTTATGTGTAAATTGAAATTATTGAAAAGCCCGGACTCCTTGCCATAGTTGAATTTCATTTGTTTAAATTCAATCGCACTTTTTGAAACCTGAAGGGGTAATGCGTTGGGTTGGTCTTGTACTTTGCGTGGAATAGTTAATGTGTTTAAGCCATCACGCACGGTGCCCATGTTTTCAAACAGTGCGGAAACTTCCCACATAATCCAATGTGACATACCGTTTAAGCGAATGACCAAACCAATCGCTGCTGCAATTGCACCCGTGGTCACTAATAAATCTGTCCACAGCCAAATGGAAATAGCGGCCATGGAAAAAATCAGTAATGCATTAATTATCCACACACTGACACCCAGTTGCGTTGCCAAACGCATTTGTGGATGAACCGTTGTTAAAAAATGCTCCATACCTTGTCGTGCATAATCGGCTTCGCGATTGGAATGTGAAAATAACTTAACAGTAGAAATATTGGTATAAGTATCGACTAAACGTCCGGTCATATCAGATCGCGCATCGGCTTGTCGCGTTGATATTTTGATTAGCTTGGGTAAAAAATAATAGAGCAATCCGCAATAGCTGATAAACCACATAAACAGTGGCAATGACAATCGCCAATCCAGTGCGAATGCAATGACGATAATGCCGGTGAAATAGACCAGCACATAAAGTAATACGTCCAATAATTTCATAATGGTTTCGCGCACAGCCAATGCTGTTTGCATGACTTTGGTTGCTATGCGGCCAGCGAATTCGTCCTGATAAAATTGATAACTTTGATCCAATAAATAACGATGTGCTTGCCAGCGAATACGCATGGGAAAATTACCCAGTAGCGTTTGATGTAAAAATAAACTGTGTAATAACACGCAAACAGGTAAACCAATTAATAACACCAGTGACATTGTCCATAGTTGTTGATGATCGCCTGCTAAAAAAGCATCAGGTGTGGTTTTGTTCAATAAATCCACCAACTGTCCGAGAAATTGAAACAGAGACACTTCCATAATCGCAATTAATGTATTAAAAAAGGCCATGGCGAATAAAAATAATCCTGCACCTTTGGCATAATGCCGACAAAAGGCATAAAGTGATTTCGGCGGTGTCGCAGGCGTTTCGGGCGGGAAAGGATTTATCAAGCTTTCAAAAAAACGGAACATAAGTGTTGTGACCTGAAGTGTTATGAGCTAAAAAGCAGGGGGATCAAAAAACCTGAGCCAGTGTAGCTGATTGAACAAAGCGACTATTATAAAATTTACTTATGATTAAAATTGTCAGTATCTGTAATTAAATAAAGCCATTAAACCAAGCCATTAAATAAAGTAATAAAGAGAATCATCATGAAAAATATTTTATCTTGTTTGGGTGCAGGCGCTTTGGGTGCTTTTTTGATGTGCCTGGTGATGTGGTTATCCACTCGTTATGGCATTACTCATTCATTGGGTGTTGCGATTCAGGGATCTATTGCACCTGAATGGATGTACCCCAGAATTGTTTGGGGCGGTGTCTGGGGGTTATTGTTTTTACTGCCATTGTTCTCATCCAATATTCTGGCGCGCAGCTTTGTGTTGGCTTTGATTCCAACCATGGTGCAATTATTTATTATTTACCCTTATTATCAGGGCAAAGGTGTAGCAGGGCTTAATCTGGGTTTGTTGGCACCGTTCGTTGTGTTTTTCTTCTTTTGGGTCTGGTCGTTGGCGACTGGTTTTATATTAAAGCTGGCGAATTAGTACTATGCGTTATCTGATTTTTCTATGTTTGTGCTGCTTCGCTTTGTCAGCAACAGCACAATTTCTACCGGATAATAAAACACTCAATCAACAATCCCTGGATCGCTGGATGAAATCTGCTGCTGAAATGGCCGTTATTATGGATCTGATTGATTCAATTCATGTGACAGATGAAGACTTGAAACAATTTGACGCATTATCAGCACAAGAGCAGGATCAAAAAATACAACAGCTTTTATTGCAAAAACAACAACTGGATGCTGCCAACAGCATAGTGAAAAAGTATGGATGGAAGTCACCGGGTGAATTTCGTCGTTTCAGTACGAAACTTGGTAATGCGATAGCGGCCTATTTTTCGAAGAAAGATCAGGAAGGATTAACCGCTGATCAAATCAGGCAATTACAGGAAAAAATGGATTCTGCAATTTTAGCAGTACCTGATACGGACATTCAGTTTGTGCAACAGAATGAAAAAAAGTTACAGCAGTATATTCAGGGATATGCAAAATAATAGGGAGGCTGGCCTCCCTATTGGGTATGAACTGGTTTAACGTGTGGTGCTTGTCAGCGTTAAATAAACCAGCGTTTGATTCATCAATTGATACGCTACCTCTCCGAAGGTTATAGGACCAGTGATACTGCCGGTCTTTTTTCCTTCAAGTTCTGAATAAAGATAATTCAAAATGCAATTGCAGGAGAACGCAATTTTATCGCTGTCTGCTTTGGGCAGATTTTTATTGAAGCTATCAATATAATTTTCTACGGGTTTCGCAAAACGATAAACTACATCGGCAAAAACCGGTGCATAGAGATTGACCGAATCATCATTCACTTGCTGAATACTGACATTAATCATCACGCCACAATAATTGGCTACCAGCGGTAAGCGTGTATCAATATTATTGGTTTTGATGTATTCCGCCAAATTCATCGGTTTACCATCAACGTTGCACTGCGCAACATGAAAGCCGGTTTCTGCAAAAGTAAATGCAGGGCCATCACCTTGGCTAAACAAATTGACTGTGTTGATATTGGCTAATTGATTTTCCGGAACCGGTACATGCATGGCAACAACCTGATTGTCTGCCAGCATTCCATTCGCGGGCCCGAAACCTACTTTGGGTGTCATTTTGCCCAAATCACCCAAATGAATTCCAGCAATCCATCCGATGATTGGCGAAAAATACATATTGGGATAATCAGGTGCGTTTTTGGCGTAGGACAAATGAATTTCAGAAAGCGCAGGCAGTATCACCAGAGTGAATCCATGCTCCGGTGTTTCTTGCGCAATTCGCGAAATTGAATTGACATCGTAAATGGAAATACGCGGTGCTTTGCTGGGGGACACACCTTCAATCGTGTGAACAAAAATTTTGGTTTTATCGGAAACGCCACCTTCTGTGGTCATGAAATAAGGAATGGTTCCGGCGATCCAGTTGCCAGAAGGTAAGTCTTTGAGCATGCTTTCATCGGCGGCAATCATCAGATATTCACCGCGTTTAATCTTATCGACTAATTGATCGCGAGTGAGTAATTCCCGGGTAATAGCAATTTCATTGTCCGATCTCATAAAGTTTTCCTTCAGTCAATTAATGTAATTGTAAAATTTGTATTAACCTGCGTAGGCAGTTTTCAATACCATGCGGAATTCAGATTGCATGGTTTTTTGGTTGTGATTGAGGAAATCCCGAATGCGACGCACAGCATTCAGTTCTATTACAGGATCGGGGTTCATCAGAACCTGTGAACGTAGATTAGCTAACAATAGTTTGTAGGCTACGTGTGCAGTAGGCATGAATCCATCTTCTTTCAAAATTCGACGCCAGACTTTATGTTGTTCATCCGGCAGTGAATATTGTGTGTCTTCCGGAGCGTTCATCATCTTGTTGATCTGAATCAGTTCCGGTTTTAGTTGACGCGCATTTTTTTTGAAAAATTCACGCAACGAATTCAATGCATTAAGGCGGGAGTTGTTGTCTCTGCTATTTTGAAATGCATGCCGTAATCGTGTCAGGAACAAATTAAAAGAGACGTTGGCAGAATTCAGGTTTATTTTCCCTGTGATCATTTTTAACCAAATACTGTTTTTAAGGCTTGGCAAAAGCAGTTTGGTTACATTGGATTGACGTTCATCAATCAGTTGTCGTTTGTTGGTTATGCCACACACCTGACAATATTCATTGTCGAGCAACTTGGCTTGGGAAATAAAAAACTTGCGCAGGGAAAGTACAGAGTCTTTCAGGCCTTGTTGATTTTTATCATCCACACTGGAAAGTTTAAGTTTGGATAACAACAACTTTAATGGTACTACCTGTGTTTTTAACAGGACTTTGTCAGTCAGAATTTTTTCCCAAATAGTGTCTACTTCTGTTGGCAGGCAACAAGCCAATTGAACACTTTCCGGAAATTTTGCAACATCTTCTACAATTTTATCGACCAGGCCGGGTTCAATTTTAAACGTGGATGCAATCGCAGTTGAATCCAGGCCGCGCAATTTTGCCAAAGAGACTTGTTGTCTTAACAAGTGTGTGTAATTGGAATGAATATCACCAATAAATTGCGGTTGCAATAAAGTGCTTTGGGACAAACTAAAATCCTGATCAGCTTTATGGCTGTGAGTTGAATTGATATTGCAAGAATAATGTCCCAGATTAATGTGAGCCCATCGTCTTTTAATTTGATTGTTAATTGTTTCGGAATCTTTGCTGAGAAAAGAAAACATGGATTTTTCAGAGGTGGGCGCAACTTCAATATCAATTGTTCTGTTATTGTCATCAATGATAATGTCTTGAATAGCCCATGGCGCATTAATCCCTAGA
>CAMLRJ010000162.1 GCA_946482345.1 uncultured Cellvibrio sp. | reverse complement strand
CCCACTGGCCAATGCCGGTATTAGTTACACCCTGGAAGTTTCCTGGTCTGGCGAGTGGCAAAAATCAATCGTTGAATCAGCAAAACGCCTGGGTGCCGATTTAATTTATTTACCTGTACACGCCAAAACCAATCCAAGCCGCTTCAGCTTTACCGAATCCAAATGGGAATTGTTAAAAACCGCCTCTTGTCCCGTGGTACTGATTCGTCCAGGTGCAAATGCACAACGCAAAGTTATTTTGGCCGCAGTAAATTTCCAGGCACAACGCGATGTGCAAATTGCATTGAACAAAAAAATCATTGAACAAGCTAAACACTTTGCCAATGTTTATGGTGCTGAACTGCATGTGATTAATGGTTACCTGGATTCCATGAGTTACCCTGATCGTGGCAAGTTGGTCAATCAAACCGGTATAGCTAATGACAAGATTCACGTTGAAAATGGTTATACATCCGAAGTTGTTTCCGCTTTAGCTGAAAAAATAAATGCAGATTTGATTGTGATGGGAACCCTTGGCCAAAACGGGATGACCAAAACCCGTCGCGGTAATACCGCAGAGCGTCTGATCGCAGCTGTTGATACTGATGTGATGGTCATCAACCACGAATAAGTTTTAACGTTTTGCAAAAAAACCGGGGCAAAACCCCGGTTTTTTTATTGTTCAATTTTTTGATTCACTGGATTTTTCAGGCGAAAAAAAACTCCACCTTTGCAGGTGGAGTTTTTCAAAACACAGGAATAAATCCCGGTTTATTTCCAGATATTAATTACCCCAAAGAGTATTCAATAATTGGATCTTACGTGAATCAAAACCTGTCCACTGACCCCAAGCGTCATTGGCGCTTACTGGATCCCATGGAGTCAGGTACAAACCGAAGGTATCGGCAGACTCAGGGTTCAATGACCAGTAGCAAGCGTTGATGCCTTTCTTCTTGAAGTAGGCTGCAGCAGCTTGTTGCCATTGTTGATCTACGTTAGTCGTGATGTGGCTCCAGGCAGTACGGTCAGCCTGGCTGGTTTTAGCTGGCCAATCCATATTTCCACCGAATTCACCAATCAAAATACCGTAACCCAATTGACGTAAATAACCAAAGTGCTCTTCCCAGCCTTGTTCCAACAGCGTTGGGTTGATCACTACACGGCAATCGTGCAGAGCAGCTTCGTCACCTTCAAGACCGGCACACTCGGTTTGAGCTGGATCCATAAATTGTTTCTGTACGAATACAGATGGACCGTAAGTGTGTGGAGAGAAGAGTAAACGCTCTTTTGGAATGTTGATTGGGTTTGTACCTGCTTCAAACAAGTTCTCACCCCAGTTCGGGTTAGTATCTTCGCTGCCATGTGGTACTTGTACCTTGGTGTCAGGCGTACCGTCCTGATTATTGGCAGTACCAGAGATACCTTCAACAATCACGATCATGTTCGGGTTAACAGAATCAATCGCCTGATAAGCTTCTTCGGAAAGAGACTTCCACTCTGCCCAGGTGTAATCCCATGGCTCGTTGAAAATGTCGATACCGATCAGGTTATCTACGCCCAATTTGGAAGAAAGACCTGCGATTTCTCTGATAGTCGCCAACCATTTGGTTTTGTCGTAAGCATGGATCTTGGTCACACTGCTTGGGTTTCCAGTAGAAGCACAAGAATAGTCTTCACGACGGAAGTCATAACCAACACGATCCTTATCTACATAAGGAGGACGAGCATCAATACGGCCTGCACGCCAGCCCACGTAGTTAGAACATGAGTGGATATCAATGAAGATTTGGATGTCGTTTTGATCAGCTAACTTGATGAAATCTTCCAATGCTTGACGTGAGTTTGTCTGACGTACAGATTGGTGATTTTTCAGGTTAGGATTCAGACCTTGTGGATCAGTTGCATCCAGGGTTTGTGGAACGATTGGCAAACGCAACATAGTGATGCCTGCGTTCTTCAACTCAGTCATGGTTTGTTGAATAGTGCGGCCCGAGCCTGCACTGCCATTCACCCACCACATGTTACCCACATACAACTCCATAGGAGCACCACTTGGGTTGGTAGGGTCGTTGGATGGCTCATGACGACCTTCCAAACCGAACCAGTTACCGCAACGTGCCGGAACCAGTTGATTATCTTTAGTCAGATTACCCTGGGCGTTTACACGGAATACACCGCTGCCGGAAATAACTGAACTGGAAGAACTTGAGCTTGAACGTGACGAGCTCGAAATTGAACTTGAGCGACTTGAGCTGGAAATCGAGCTTGAACGTGAAGAGCTTGAAATCGAGCTTGAGCGGCTTGAGCTGGAAATTGAGCTTGAACGTGAAGAGCTGGAGATCGAGCTTGAGCGTGATGAGCTCGAAATTGAGCTTGAACGGCTTGAGCTGGAAATCGAACTTGAACGTGATGAACTTGAAATCGAGCTTGAGCGACTTGAGCTTGAACGGGAAGACGAACTCACCGCAGAAGAACCACCACCATTACAAGCAGCACCAGTTACTACTGGTCTCTCGGCAGCCAGACTGTTGTTTTTGTTACCCTGGAAACCAAAGGTCACTGACTGACCGACAGGAATGCTGCCATTCCAGCTCATATTGGTTGCTGTGTAAGGATTGGAACCAGAGTAGTTTGCACTCCAGCCATTGGTCATACGGTTGGCAGAGTACTGCCAGCTCACATTCCAACCATTGATCGGTGCACCTGTGTCATTCTTAATGGTGACGTTGGCAACAAAACCTGAGTTCCACTCACTTTGAATGCTGTAAGTACAGCTGGCGAAAGCGCCTTGTGAAAATGCTGTCAACACAGCACCCACGCCAACAATACTGCCAATGCGTTTGATCGCACTGCCGAGCGTATTGGTGGATTTGTTTGTTTTATACATTATCTTACCCTCGTTTTAATTATGAGGTGACAGCCAAGACCACTGATTGGCACGCAATACAGACTGCTGAACTTGTCAGGCCACCGACCAAATAAGAATCGACACGATGAGACTGTGTCTGAAACCGACACACCTATGAGCCAAAGTAGACATCTTTTTTAAAATTATTTTGCACCCATGATGAACAGGGTTTTGACTTTGGTGCCAATAGTGCACCCGAAATGATCCAACAATAAGACAGCGCTGTCAATTATTGGTATTGAAAAAAATACAGACTGAGAATTACTTCTTGCTTTGGGTAGTTTTTACCCAGAAAAAGGCCTTCAAAGTCACTATTTTCAACAGCCTTGCCGATGGTTTTCCAACAATCTTTTTCAGGACAGCGCTATCAATTATCCAGACCAGACAGCTTGGGAAAGATACCAAACTGATTGATAGACCATATTGACTGGAATCAAACCTGAAGGTTTTTTAATTTAAACCACTATTGAATCGAATCACGCCCGAAGAGCAAACCTCTAATTTGCGCTCAATATTATTGATTGCAAATTCAGAGAAATATTTTCTGAGACTTTTTATATGCATCTTTGCCCAATTTTAAAAATTGATTGACAGCAAATTTTTTGAGCGTATTATCGCGCCCCAATTTACGGCCGATCAAAGCCTTAAATATTTTTTATTCACACGCAATTCAATTGCACAGATTAGAGGAGTACTCACGAATGTTTTATCAAGGTTACAAAAACACTTAACACCTTCTGAGTATTCAAACTTGGAAGGTTTAACAACACCTTCCGAGTCAGGCACACAAAACCCTGATCGGGAAAACTGATCAGGGTTTTTTATTTTCAACTCTTTATTTCAGTTTCTTGTCGGAAGGTTTAATTAATTTCATGCGATTTTATTCGCATTAGGATTTTTTATGCCTGTAAAAATTGAATTAAATAAAAATGCCATGAATGGTTTGAAACCGGTAAAAATTTATACCAGTGATATTGAAAACCAGGCATTAACGCAATTGAAACAAATTGCGCAGTTACCGATTATTCATTCACATATTGCTGCCATGCCTGATGTTCACGCAGGCATTGGTGCAACAGTCGGTTCAGTGATCCCAACATTGAACGCGATTATTCCAGCAGCGGTTGGAGTGGATATTGGTTGTGGTATGAGTGCGGTGCGCTTGTCGATTAAATCGTCGCAGCTGCCGGACAATTTAGCTGCCATGCGCAGTGCAATTGAACGTGCAGTACCTGTTGGCTTGGCCGCACACAAAACCATTAACGTTCGCACCAGTAGCTGTAAAAAACTGGCGCATGGCGTTGATTGGTTATTTGAAAAACATCCTGCAGTGATGAAAATGTTAAAGCAACCGGAAACCCTTTGGACAAAACAATTGGGTACTTTAGGTAGCGGCAACCACTTTATCGAAATCTGTGTGGATGAGAGCAAAGATGTATGGGTAATGCTGCATTCCGGAAGTCGTGGAATTGGTAATGCAATTGGCAATTACTTTATCAAATTGGCAAACCGCGATATGGAAAAACATATTCGCCATTTGCCCGATAAAGACCTGGCGTATTTTACAGAAGGTAGCGAACACTTTATTGATTACGTGACCGCTGTGAATTGGGCTCAGGAATATGCGCGAATAAATCGCGACGAAATGATGGGGTTAGTCTTGCGTGCAATCGCACCTTTCTTACCACCTTTTCGAAGCGATCGTCACGCGATTAATTGCCACCACAACTATGTAAGCCGCGAACATCATTTTGGTGAAGATGTGATAGTCACTCGCAAAGGTGCCATTAGCGCACGTGAAGGTGAACTCGGCATTATTCCCGGAAGCATGGGCGCGAAGTCTTACATAGTAAAAGGTAAAGGAAATGAAGATTCATTTTGCTCCTGCTCACATGGCGCTGGCAGAAAAATGAGTCGCACGGCGGCACGTCATGCCTTTAGTCGCGATGATTTAATCGCACAAACAAAAGGTGTTGAATGTCGCAAAGACAAAAATGTGATTGACGAAATACCCGCGGCGTACAAAGACATTGATGAAGTCATGTCCAATCAATCGGACTTGGTTGAAATTGTTCATACACTGAAACAAGTCTTGTGCATTAAGGGGTAAGGAGGAGGATATGGAACTGGAATTAGCAAATGAGATTATGGATTGTTTACCAACAAGCAGAACCTTGTTTCGCTATACCAAAGATCAGTATGCGATTTATTTGTTGCAACGATTGATTAACGACTCAGGTTTTAAAACCCTGAGTCAATTAAAACAAAGTTCCTGCAAACAATTACTGGAAAAACCTTCAGTAAAGACTTTGTTGGGACGTTGCGGTACAGATGTGTTGAACCAATGGCAATTGGAAAATGCTTGCGCTAAAGACATCAACAACTACGTGCTGACTTTGGGAAAATGGGGTTGCGTCAAAAACTACAGCTGGAACCAAACTTCCAGACCTGGATGCAATTTGGTTTTGCAACTGAATTTACCCGAGTCACTGGACGCTCGATTTAAAGCATTGGCAGGATGTGCAATGAACAAAATCACATCCAGTAACCATCCTCAAAGTCGCAAACGTTCTGCAACTTTGGCCTGGTCACGACTGGATGTTGATCTAAACTCGGGCCAGGTACTGATTGAAGAAATACAATCCGATTTGATTCGTGAATTGGATTGGGTAAAAGGTTTTGCAATAAGATCCAAATCCGGTGATGAAAAATATTTTGAGTGGCTGAATACCAAAATACATCGCCAACAAATGGTGCAATATTGCGATGCGATTTTATCGACGCAAAAGAAAATATGGACAGAAGCTATGATGGCCGCCACGCTCTGGTTTATCCATCATGAACTTGGTTTAAACAAAATTTTTTACAATAGTTTTGATACAGGTAACAGCATGAAGGGGATCAGTTATACCAAACCACCTCGCTCGCTGTACACTGATCTCCCTGAAAAATTCTGTTTTAGACTAACACAGGAAGCGCCATCTTTTATCAGCGAAGATAAAAAGGCAAAAAATCGATTGCGAAAAATTAAATATCCACAATGGTATTTATTAACAGTATAAACAGGAGAAATGAAATGCCCGGTAAAAAACAAAGCCGAAATGGTCATGCATTCCACCCGATCATGCGCAAGGGTGGCGTGCATGAAAAATCCAATAAAGCAAAACGTAAAGCGGACAAGCTGCAAACCAGCCGCAAAGCTGGCGAGTGGCTTGACCGCTCTTCTTTTATCAAAGCAGCTTGAAATGACTGCTAACACCAATCACCGATTGAATATCTCGCAACCTTAGGTCATGATTTGCAAAAATCCACTATATGAATTCAATAATATTTACGCCATCAACATGAAATATTTATCACATACACTGCTTTGGCCTTTATTCTTTATCAGTCAACTCATCAGTTTGGCATTAATCAGTTGGCATTTGATGGCACAAATTCATTTTGCTTATCCACTGGGCTATCAATTGTTGGATCTGGAATCACATATTGCACACTACGCACCACTCAATCGCCACAAGGAGGATTTTGAATTCACTACCAAAGAAGATCATTGGCGATTGTTTGGTGAAATATCGGATTCCATACAAAATCGAGGTAACGGATTAGCAGACATTCGATACAAATTAAACAATGATAATCTAACTTCTTTAATGCACCAGGATGAAATTATTCACCTGCAAGATGTTGCCAATCTGGTCGATCATTTCTACCAACTGGGTTATGTATCACTCGCTATCTGGATCATTTGTTGGCTGTTTATAGGCTGGAAAAAATTTCAACCGCCCTCTAACAAAAAAGTAATCATTGGATTCATCGGGATGATTCTACTCACTAGCTTGATTATCATACTGATCGGCGCAAAAGACGTTTTTTACTGGCTGCACATCCAAATTTTCCCCGCTGATCACAAATGGTTTTTTTATTATCAGGATTCTTTAATGACAACCCTGATGAAAGCACCGGATATTTTTGCATTTATCAGCATTCTACTTATTGTGGAATTGATGTTACTGTGGGTTGCAGCAACTTACTGCCTCAATAAAATACTGGCTCGCAAAATCAAAAAATCAGTCAGTCACTAAATCGGGAGAGTTCATGCTTGTCTTATTACAACCACCTCAGGAGCTGCAAGACAACATCGAACAACCCGCTTTATGTTTTGCCCAATCCGGACGTTTTGCAAAATACTGCTGGAATGCCGGTTGTTCGTCATAAGGTTTTTTGAGTAATTGCATCAAGCGATGAATTTCGCTGTAGTCCCCTGCAGTTGCTTTATCAATGGCAATTTGTGCCATGTAATTTCGTAATACATATTTTGGATTAATGGCATTCATTTTTTCTTTTCTACTTCCGTCATCAATGCCATGAACAACATAATCAGCTTGTAATAATTGCCCATAATCTACTAACCAATTCAACCAATCGCTTTCTTGTTCTTGATTCAATGATTGGTAAAAAGAACTTTCTATTTTTGATAATTTCCCAGCTGACTCATTTGACAGCAAATCGTTTATCGAATAATTGGCTAACAAACGATAAAAAACAGTCATATCCACATCAGACTTTTGCAGCAATTGATTTAAACGGGATAAAAAATTATCCATACTTCCAGCGTAATCTGTAAAACCCATTTTCTGCGCTTGATGTTGCTGGCTGAGTTGAG
>CAMLRJ010000161.1 GCA_946482345.1 uncultured Cellvibrio sp. | reverse complement strand
GTTCGAAAAAAAGGTTTAAAAATATTTTCAAGGTGCGCCGCATCAACACCTGGCCCCTGATCGGTGATGCTTACCGAAAATTGATTATTTATTTGAAGTAATTCAATTTGTATTTTGGTGTTATTGTCCGTGTAAGCCAAAGCATTACGCAGAATATTTTCAAAAACACCAAGCAACATATTGCCGTGAGTTGCTACCAATGCTTCTTCTTCCTTGCAGTTAAACTCAATGCTGACATTTTTTTCACTGGCTTCAATCGAATAATTTTCAATTAAGGTGGAAGCCAGGCTGACCAGATCAGTGACATCATCCAGTTCAAATTTTTGCCCTTGCACGGGCAAGCTTAAAATATCGGTAATGATATTGTTCAGGTAATCAGCATTTTGTTTTATTCGCGCAAGCTCGGTATCAACCAAACCATTACTGCGCTTTTGTGCAAGCTCAACCGCGAATTGCAAACGTGCAAGTGGCGTACGTAATTCGTGAGAGACATCTTTTATCAATCGTTTTTGTTCTTGCATGGCTTGATCCAAACGTTCCGTCATATGGTCAAAATCACGACCCAAGGCTGCGATCTCATCTTTTCTTCCTGCAAAGTGTTCGCCGATGCGCACACTTAAATCTCCCTGCGCAATTTGTTGGGTTGCTCGTTGAAGAGTGTTGATACTGTAAGTGAAATAACGGGCAAGAAAAAAACAGGCGCTGCCACTGACTAAAATCGAAACCAGCAGCAATGGCCATATGTTATCAATAAATAATTCCCAGATAATATCGCGATCGGGGCCATCCTCGTTTCCGGAAGAAATGGTAATTACCCGAATGGAGTTGCCATCATTCAAGGTAATGTAGCGACCAAATATTTTTCGATTTCTATCCTGAATTTTGCCGAAGGGTTGTTCGCTGGTCAGTTCAGGTGCCAAAACCATTACGCCGGGAGGCAAGGGACGCTGCAGAAGATCTTCATTATTTTTATCAATCACAAAAATAAAACGGGTAGACCATCGCGGCATATTACGCAGGTCTTCCGCAAATTCTGCAGTGCTGCGATTTAGTGCATTGCCAACAATTTGAAACAATAAACGCTTGGCGGGTTCCTCATCAGGACTATGCGTGCTTTTACCTTCAGGTGTGATATCAAACCAGTGCACCACTATGTTGGTGCCCACTATAATGACAGCAGTAATCAACCAAAACGTAAAAAATATTTTGAGTGATAACCGCGTCATTGAAAACATAAATTATTCTGCATCAGCCAGCGTTAACATGTAGCCTGCGCCACGCACATTGATGATCAATTCACGTTGGCATCCCGCTTGGGAGATTTTTTTACGAATATTACTGACATGCACATCAATGCTTCTATCGTAAGGCGTCAGTTTTCGATTCAACGCCTGTTCTGTCATTTCATCTTTGCTGATGACCTGACCTGCGCGTCTGACTAAAATTTCCAACACGCTGAATTCAGTGCCGGTTAAATTCACATCCTGTCCATCCCATGATGCCGAGCGCGTTCCCAGATGCAATATGATTTTTCCAGAAGCGAGTTTTTCAGGTGAGTTATTGTTTTGCAGTTGTGCGGTGCGACGTAAAAGTGCGCGTATACGGGCAACCAATTCACGTGGATCGCAGGGTTTTGCCAGATAATCATCTGCACCAATTTCCAAACCGATCACACGATCAACAGTGTCGCCTTTTGCGGTTAACATGATCACCGGTGTTTGGTCGCTGACACGCAGGGTTTTCAATACATCGAATCCACTTTTTTGAGGCAGCATTACATCCAGAATAATCAAATCGAAATGTTGTTTACCTGTGATGTCCAATGCAGTTTGACCATCATGTACCTGGGTGTATTGAAATCCTTCTGCTGCCAGGTATTCCCCAAGCAGATTACAAAGTTCAATGTCATCATCGATTAACAGCAAATTCGGGTTGTTTTTCATGGTAGATCCAGTCCGGGAATGAAAAGGTGACAAAGTTTGCATGACTCATTCTGGTGAGTCATGCTGCTTGTATTATAGTTAACCATTCTTAACAGTGATCAAATCTTTAATCAAGCTTGTCCGATGCTTGCAAGCCAATAACTTTGTTGGGAAAATCCGCGCCCTGTTTTTCAGTCTTTGAGGTGTGTGTGGCCCATATAGGTCTTTTTTTTGGAAGTGATGAAGGTAATACCGAGCACATTGCCTACCGGATTCAACAGCGTTTTGGTGCTGACAATCTTGATGTGCAGGATATAGCCGATGTTACTCAATTGGATTTCGCCAAATACGACAAAATTATTTTAGGAATTCCAACCTGGGATTTTGGCCAGATACAGTCTGACTGGGAAGAATTCTGGGATGATATTTCCGCTGTTGATTTCACCGGCAAGCAGGTTGCGCTTTATGGTCTTGGTGATCAGTTTGGTTACGGCGATTATTTTCTGGATGCCATGGGCATGTTGCATGACGTGATCATTCAAAATGGCGCCGAAATTGTCGGGCATTGGTCAACAGCAGGATATGAGTTTGAAGCATCCAAAGCGGAAATTCCCGGTGCAGGTTTATTTGTAGGCTTGGCTTTGGATGAAGATCAACAGGAAAATTTAACCAGCGAAAGATTAAACCGTTGGTGCATGCAAATTCAGGAAGAGTTTGCGTTGGACTTCGCGGTTCAACTACTCGATGACTGATGATTTGTATTAAGCCGTTACAATTTTCAACACAACCGGCTGCACTGCAGCCGGTTGTGTTGAAAACTTACGCGCCTGCTTGTTTTGCTGCAACATCCCCGATGACAGGAAGTTTAAACAAAACATTTTGGTAGGCTTTAACCATCAGGAAAATCCAGAGCCCCAAAATAGCGAGACTAATCAAGGGATGAATGAATGCCAGAAAGGGAATAATGCTGTAAATAATACCCAGTACTATATTGAGCACAACTATCGCAATTGAAAAAAATAATGATTGAAACGCGTGAAATCTGACAAATTTATTTTCTTTTTCAATCACAATAAAAATCACCGCTGTAATAAATCCAAGCACATAACTAAGCAGGCCTGCTACATTCGGCTCCAATCCTGAAGAAGAATTATTCGACATTTTTTAACTCCCCTGAATTTGTGTAAATAACGGATTTAAGAAATACCCTGAGCTTTCGGGTACTGCATCATAACAACGAAATTCCATGTTTTGGAATGATTAATCAACGCTATGTCACATTATTCAATTCTGTTCGAAACACATTTTGGCGGTAGCACTGGAACCTGCCAATAAATACCAGGACTCCTGCATAATTGCGCCGCGCTCTACACAAATATAAAAAGCGTCTTGTCCCGCACCTATGTCAGCAATTTTGGCTGCGGTTTCACTGCCCGGATTCCAGACGACTACACTGGGGCAATTCTCATGGGTAATATTGATGAGGCGCCCATTACCGGGATCAATAACAACAGGTTCCCTGATGTCGGGGAATACACGATCAACAGCAGTCGTAAATGTCAGATCGCCTTCTTGGTTTTTTTCAATAAGACCTTCGAGATTGTCTTTGTATTTTTTATTGTTTAATCCCAGCACTTTTGTCTTCTGCAAATTGGCAACTCGATAATAATTGTGCATTGCCCAACTAAAGTGAAACGCTTCTGAATCTGTATTGTTGACGGTTAACTCCATGCTGGCAGAGCTACCTAAAATTAAACGCAATTCAACGGAAAAATCATAAGGGAATGCATCGTTGGCTTCGCTGACAAATAAAAATTCCAATTCAACCGAGCCATCATTCATTAAATGTGTTTCACCCAATTGCCAGAGCTGGTTGCGCGCGAAACCGTGTTTGGGTTTTTGCGGATCTTTCGGATGAGGGCCAAACCAGGGCATACATAAAGGAACGCCGCCCCGCAAAGCAACGCCCGGCGTAAAATCACAATTCGGGCTTACCCATAACAGGGATTCCTTACCTTTGGGTGCAAACTCCAGCAAATGCGCGCCTTGTAATGCAATAACGGCACTGCATAATTCAGTTTCCACCCGCAATAGTGGTAAGCCTGTTCCCGGCGAATTCGGATAATGTGTTTTGCTATTGGTCAGGGTTAAAAATGGATAGGGTTTGATTAAATCTTCAAGAGCTTGTTGATCGGAAGTTTCCAGAGAGGGCTTGTACATAATAATTCCAGTTTGCAGTGACTGGCGGATTCTAAAGCATGGATTTATATGATTAAAGTATTGAATCAAACTTTTCCTGTTGACTTGAAATCCGCTTGCCCTTTAAGCAAATGAATATGGCAACAAATGGATATAGCCACCAAAACCTTTTATCATGCGCCCCCTTTTATAAGTGGTTTCTTGAGGACGGTTTGTGACTAAAACGCAATATGTAATTGGACAACGCTGGATCAGTGAATCTGAAGCCGATTTGGGATTGGGAATCGTTCTGGATCTGGCAAATCGTCGGTTAACCCTGAGTTTTCCCGCCGCAGGTGAGCGCAGAACCTACGCCATGGATAATGCGCCTGTAAGCCGCGTGAAATACGAAGTAGGCGATCAGGTTCGACATCAAAACGGAACCAAAGTAAAGCTGACAAAAGTTGTCGAGCAAACAGGTTGTCTGGTTTATACAGGGTTTACCAAAGACAATCAGGAATTGGTATTTCCGGAATTTGAACTGGATAGTTTTGTTCAATTCAGCACACCTCGTGATCGTTTATTTGCAGGACAAATTGATAAACACGAACATTTTTATTTGCGTTATCTCACGCTGTCTTTACAAAACCAGCATCGTCAATCACCGATTGCAGGTTTGGCTGGCCCACGAGTCCAATTACTTCCTCATCAATTGTATATTGCCAATCAGGTTGCACAACGTTATGCCCCCAGAGTGTTATTGGCAGATGAAGTTGGATTGGGTAAAACCATTGAAGCCGGTTTGATTTTGCATCAACAAATTATGAGCGGAAGAGTTGAGCGTGCATTGATTGTGTTGCCTGCCAGTTTGCAACATCAATGGTTGGTAGAAATGCTGCGCCGTTTTAATTTGGCGTTTACCTTATTGGATGAAGCGCGTTGTAATGCCTTGTGTGGGCTTGACAGTGTTGAGGAATCGGTTGATTACATCGATGACTTTGTTGACGACGAAGTTGAAAAAACATCTAATAACATTAACCCCTTTGAAACTGCACAACTGATTATCTGTTCACTGGATTTTTTAACCAAAAATAATTTCCGTTATCAGCAAGCACTCGAAACAAATTGGGATTTATTGTTGGTTGATGAGGCTCATCATCTTACCTGGACAAGTAACAAACAAGGTGAAGCCAAAGCCAGTAAAGCTTACAGCTGTGTTGAAGGGCTGGCAAAAAAATCCAAAGGATTGTTGTTGCTCACCGCAACCCCCGAGCAATTGGGAATTGAAAGTCATTTTGCTCGCTTGCGATTATTGGATCCTGATCGTTATTTTGATTTGGAAAAGTTAATTGAAGAA
This sequence comes from uncultured Cellvibrio sp., assembly GCA_946482345.1. The sequence continues at coordinate 2,111 of CAMLRJ010000161.1, read as the reverse complement.
CAAGCTTCCTATCAACCTTTAAATGAATTGGTGCAACAGCTGTTGGAAATAAAATCAACAGACAGTCGCTTTTCAGCTGACATAAGCCATAAGCTACTTGAATATTTACCTCAATCCAGCATGAACGAGCTAAAACGTTTGGCTGAAGAATCTTTTGAAAATGCAATCGATACTGCTATTGAATATTTGTTGGATAGACATGGTACAGGTCGGGTGTTATTTCGAAATACACGCAGTTCCGTCAGCGGTTTTCCATCCAGAAAATTACATCAACATCCTTTAACTTTGGCTGCACCGGAATTAACCGCTATTCAACAATCAGCTCTTGATGAGCAAATTCAGGCAGAAAAATTTTGGCAGAAAAAAACCGATAGGGATTGGTGGCTGGATGATCCACGTGTGGAATGGCTCAATCAGTGGCTGCGTCAGAACAAGCGCAAAAAAATTCTGGTCATTTGTGCCAATGCCGACACAGCGCAATCACTGGAAGATTATTTGCGTTTGCGTAAAGGCTTCGCTACCGCCGTATTTCATGAAGGGCTTAATCTGATTGAGCGCGACAGGGCAGCAGCTTATTTTGCTGATCTGGAAGCGGGCGCGCAATTATTGGTTTGCTCGGAAATTGGCAGCGAAGGCCGCAACTTTCAATTTGCACATCATTTGGTTTTATTTGATTTACCGCTTAACCCTGATTTACTCGAACAACGAATTGGTCGTTTGGATCGTATCGGGCAAAAAGAAATCGTCAATATTCATGTTCCATTTTATCCCGATACGGCACAGGAAAAATTATTGGCCTGGTATCATCATGGATTAAATGCTATGGAAAAAACCTGTGCAATCGGCCAAACAGTGTATGCACAATTTGCTGAAGAGCTTTTATCGAATCTGGTTGACACAGACCAACACAAATTTCAGGCTTTGTTAGCAAAAACAACCCTTTTTGCTCAGGAGTTGGTTGAAAAATTACAAGCGGGCAGGGATAAATTATTGGAACTTAATTCCTGTAAACCTCTGGTTGCGAAAAAATGGGTTGATGCCTTGTCTGAAAATGATAACGACTCACGCCTGGCCAGTTATATGGAGTTGGTATTTGACAGTTTTGGTATTGATTCTGAAAGACACAGCGACAAAAGTCTGGTCATACGCCCTGGTGATCATTTATTGGTGGAACAATTTCCGGGATTGCCTGAATCGGGCTTAACGATTACCTATGAACGGGAGCAGGCTTTATCCCGTGAGGATATGCAATTTATTACCTGGGAGCATCCATTGGTACGCGGCGCGCAGGATCTGATCCTGCAAAGTGAATTTGGCAATACGGCCTTTTGCACATTAAAACTACCGCCATTAAAACCGGGCGGATTATTGCTGGAAGCTATTTTTGTTTTACATTGCGCTGCCCCTGCAGGATTACAATTGTTTCGTTTTATGCCGGAATCAGTATTGCGTGTGTTAATTGATGAAAAGGGTAAAGATTTTTCCAATTTAATGGCAGCCAATCAGTTGAATAAATTATTACAAAAAGTTCCCAGAAATAATGCTCAGGATCTGGTGCGTCACGCTCGTCCGCAATTAATTAATTTATTACAACAAGCGGAAAATATGACGCAATCAAAACAGGATAGTTTAATTCAAGCTGCACAAGCTGCAGTGAAAACAGAAATTAATAATGAAATATCCCGTCTGCAAGAATTGCGTCAGGTTAATCCCAATGTGCGGCAGGAAGAAATTGATTACTTGCAACAACGTTTGGCTGATAGCTCACATTTTTTAAGTCTGGCAAGCATACGTCTGGATTCTTTGCGAGTGATTATGACCATTTGACCTTGCGCCTCGAAAGGGAAGTGCAGTGATATAAATTTAACAACAGAGAACATAAAATCATGTATATATTTTCAGCCAATGCCCGCGCAAAAAAATCGTTTGATGATGTCAAGGAAGGACAGCTCGTTCCTTTTATTGTGTATATTAATTTTGTTGATCTTTATGGCGCAGAGCAGCTGTGTAAAATCTATTTAATGCGTGCCGGATTTATGGATGTCGATATTGAAAAACGCAAACTGGTGCCCAGCCATTTAACAACGGATGCACGAGTGATTGCAGCAGAC
>CAMLRJ010000160.1 GCA_946482345.1 uncultured Cellvibrio sp. | reverse complement strand
TGCATTCAAGCTCCGCAAATCATCATCAGCCCATCGCTGCATGGCAGCGATGACCTGTTCATTGATACGAAGTGGAAAAGATTTTTTTGTCACAATCACCGCCCATATTACGAATAAATTGTGCCAGTGTTGATGACGGGTTTGACTTGTTGATCACCACACAATACCACCAACAAATTACTGACCATGGCCGCTTTACGTTCACCATCCAACTCCATAATGCCCTGCTCTTTTAATTGATCCAATGCATCAGCCACCATACCAACTGCGCCCTGAACAATAATTTTTCGTGCTGACAATACTGCGCTGGCTTGTTGTCGTTGCAACATAGACTGTGCAATTTCCGGTGAATATGCCAGGTGACTTAAACGAGCCTCCAATACTTCCACACCCGCTTTTTGCAAACGATCATGCACTTCACTTTTTAATTTCAGGGCAATCGCATTTGAATCACTGCGCAGGGACAAACGACCATCCTCCACTGCATGTTCATAAGGATAGCTTGTTGCCAAATTACGCAGTGCTGCTTCACTTTGAATGGTGACATAATTTTCATAGTCATCCACTTCAAATACCGCTTCTGCCGTATCAACAACTTTCCACACGATCACCGCTGCAATCTCAATTGGATTTCCATTTGCGTCATTAACTTTAAGACGACTGGACTCAAAATTACGCACGCGCAAACTGACAGATTTTTTACTATACAAAGGGTTAGCCCAACGTAATCCAGTCTTGCGATCAGTACCGGCGTATTGACCAAATAATTGCATAACCTTGCCCTGGTTAGGTTGCACCATATAAAAACCAAACCAACAGGCAAAAATCAAAACCGTAAGCAACAACAAGGGTATTTTGATGATTACAGGCATAAAAAATACACCCGCTGCCGATGCCAATTGCAGAACAAACAAGATGACAATTAGTGAATAACCTGACCCGCTGCGTGCCTGAACTTCATGAATCATGGTGGGACTCCTTTTTTGCTACTATTGATATCATTTAGATATCAAAATAATACAACTTTTTCTAATTGTAAAGCCTACAGGCAGAAAAATGCTCCCTCCGGCGCTCTGGTGGTAAACTTCGCGCCCCTCACAAAGCCAAATGAAGATTCATGTCCAACATCCTCACCGAATGGAAAACACTCGCCCATATGGGCGCCCCGATTTTATTTGCGCAACTGGCGCAAATGGCGAATGGTGTTATTGATACCGTCATGGCAGGTCATGCCAGTGCGAAAGATTTGGCTGGCGTCGGAATTGGCACCAGCTTATGGGTGCCGGTTTTATTATTCTTCACGGGAGTATTAGGTGCGTTACAACCTAATATCTCAGGATTCAAAGGTGCAGAAACTCTTCAAAAAATCATGCCTTGTATGTGGCAAGGAATTTACATCGCATTGATCAGCAGCCTGCTGATGATTTTAATTTTGGTCGAAATCGATCCTATCTTCGCTTTATTAAAATTGGATGCAGAAACACAAGCTATTGCTGAAGGATATTTATCTGCATTTGCCTGGGGTGTTCCTGCGATGCTGTTGATGATCGCTTTGCGCGGCTTAACGGATGGCATGGGCAAAACCTCGGTGTTTATGTCCTTCTCTATCGTCACCAGTCTTCTCAATTTACCGTTGAACTACGCATTTATTTACGGATTCGATCTGGGTTTATTTAGCATTCCTGCATTAGGTGGCATTGGTTGCGGATGGGCAACCAGTTTGGCAAATTGGATCGCATTTATTTTTTTATTGATTTATTTGCATTGGAATCAATTTTTTCGTCAATTCCATTTGTTTCAACAATGGTCAGCACCCCATTGGCAAGAAATTAAAAAATTATTGCATCTGGGTTTACCTATAGGCATAGCAATTTTTATCGAAGTCAGCATGTTTTGTATGATCGCTTTGTTTCTGGCACCGCTGGGTGCCACCACAGTCGCCGCACATCAAATTGTATTAAATGCGATTTCACTGTTATTTATGTTGCCGCTCAGCCTCGGCATGGCCTTAACTTTGCGCATCAGTTATTTAATCGGCGCCGAGCAAAAAGACACAGCCAGAATGCTCGCACGCAGTTCATTATTGCTCGCATTATTAGTTGCCTGTTTTAACGCCCCCATTTTATTTTTTGGCCGCGACATAATCGCCACGCTCTACACCAATGATCTCGAAGTACAAAAAATCGCAACGCATTTGATTATCTTCGCTGCCATTTTTCAAATCGCCGATGTAATTCAAGTCACCATGATCAATGTATTACGCGGATTCAAAGATACCAAAATCCCGATGTTAATGATGATGCTGGCCTTCTGGGGAATTTGTTTACCCCTCGGCTATTCACTCACCTTCACAGATTGGATTATTCCAGCAGCAGGCGCCGCCGGTTTTTGGATCGCGTTGATTGCAGGATTAACTTGTGCAGCGCTGTTGCTTAGTTGGCGGGTGATGCGGAGGTAAAAAAATTTTTACCTCTGTTCCACGCAATAGCTAATAAAAGCGTAACACCCACCAACGGAAAAATTATTCCGAAAATCAGCAACAACCCTTTTATGAAACCCGGCAATTTATCTTCAGCCCGTAATTTGGTTGAGCTGGTTTTTTTCCACCAAAGATAAACACCTAACAAACTGGTCACAATCAATACCAGACAAGCCACAAAATTAAACCATTGATTCAGCGTACCGTATTGGCGGCCGACGTGAGTCATCACACCCCATTCAACCGCTTTGGCAACAGGTGAATAATCCTTCCAGCCAACTGAATTGAGTAATTTCCCTGAAGACGGATCAATATACAAACTGGTCTGACCTTCTGCTTTATCCGGAACATAATTAACTACAAATACATCTTGCGAGTGTTGCGGATAAAAAATTCGTATGCCGGGGCCATAGGTTTCTGTTGGCAGTTTTTGCAAATGTTCAACAACCTGATCAATGCGTGGAACAGTTGTGTGATGAGCAAGCGGCTTTTCAATTTGTTGTATCACCCATGATGTAGTTGGCGATGAAGCTGAGGGCTCCACAACTTTTTGATGATTGGCGTGATTGGCGTGTTGTGATAAGGACTGAAGATCAGGATGACTTTTAAAATTGGGGGAGGCTTCTACCCAGGGAATAATTTCACCCAGTTTTGCGAATTGTTGCCCCCAAAAAGCTGACCAGGGCAAACCTGAAAAAATAATAAAGGCAACAAAAATAACATTTATCAATGAAGGTATGGCATGCCAGTCACGCCAGAATGCGCGAGTTGAATTGGAATTTTTTCGATATAAATGCATTCGCGGCAACAATACACCTGACCAACGCCAAGCTTGCGGCCACCACAAATAAATCCCGGTAATCAGCATCACAATTGTCCAGCAGGATGCCCATTCCACTAAATAACTGCCCCATGTTCCCGATAATAAATTTCCATGTAAATCGCGAACAATGCCAATAAATTGCGAATCAGGATTTACCACTCCAGTGATTTGCAAACGGTAAGGATCAAGATAAACACGCTGCCGAATTTCCTTACCATCCATCGCATATTGAATCAGCCACACACTGGCTTGATGGGTGTTTGCAGGCAATACCAGACTTTTTATTTTTGCGTCAGGATAAGCTGCAACAATTGCCTGTTCCTGATCCTTCAAAGTCTTGATCTCCGATTTATCCGGCAACACCTCGATATAATTTCGATTAAGCCAATGATCAATTTCCCGATCAAATAAATAAATCGCACCGGTAATTGATAACACAATGACAAAAGGTGCAACCGCTAAACCAGCGAGTAAATGCAAACGCTGAACTGCACGGTAGTAAATACCGCGCGATTCAGTTGTTGGTCGGGCCTGATTGGTCAATTATCAATTACCAGGATTTATTTAATCTGAAAGAGAATGAACGCGGATCACCCGGTATCACCACAAAACGATTGCCCGACGCAGAATAATATTCTTCATCCAAAAGATTATTCAAAAATAACGTGGCAAACCAATCCTGCTGTTGATAGCCAATACTTGCGTTTATTAATTGGTAAGCATCCAATTCGTAATTACTGCCATTGGTTAACAATCTGTCGCTGATATAGCTAGAACCTGCACGAAGATTCCAGTTGTCATTGAGTTGATACCGAATATCCAGCTTCGCATTGCGCTCAGGTAAATCACCAATTCGCGCACCCTGATCACCATCGTTACTGCGAGTAATTTCTCCATCCAGATATGCATAACCCGCTAACAACTGAATCTGCGGTGTGATGCTCCATTCTGCTTCAAGCTCAATACCATCGGCTTTTTGTTCGCCCGCATTGATCATAAAATCCAGATCAGCAGGATCAGAGGTTGCAACATTCACGCGCTCAATTCGAAACAACGAGACACTGCCGCTGAAATTCGTTTGTTTAAATCGCAAACCAATTTCTGTTTGTTGCGATTCTTCAGGATCAAGCGGCACGCCATCTTTGGTTCTGGAACCTGCAGTGGATTCAATATCAAAACCTGTATTAAACCCGGTGTAGAGCGACCATTCAGAGTTAAATTGATAAGTTCCGCCGATTTGCCAAATAGTGGAATCAGTCGGCACCTCGTCTAGTGAAGACTCACCCCAGGTACCATTATTTGATGCGTAATCACTGTAGCGTGTTGCTGCAATCACATTTAATTTATCAGTAATAGTGATTTGATTTTGAATGTAAACAGCTTTGGTATCCAGATCATAAAAATTATCGTAAGCAAAATTTAATACTGGCTGACGATTGGTGTAGGAATATTGCGGGTTGCGAACATCTATCGCGGTAACATCACCAGTGGCAATATTGTATTGAGTAAATCGACCACGTTCCCAACCTTGTTCATAACCAACCAATAGTTGATGCTCGATTGAACCCGTATTGAATTCACCGTTGAAATCCAACTGTGCAATAGTGTAATCATCATTTTCTTTTCCCCAACGTCCGTTTCGTGAAATCAAATAAGGATTATTAGCATCAGGATCACGCAAACGAATTTCACCAAACTTTGCATTAAATTCCTGATATTGAAAACGCGGTGTAATAGACCAATTCTCATCGAGTTTTATATCAACCCAGTATTGCAACAGTGGTGCATCGGCTTGCATATCGGTAAAGGAGGATTCACCCAAATCCAAACTGGAATCCAACTCAGTTAAATCCGTTAACACAACCGAAGCCGGTAAACCCGCGTAACGTTTGGTCTCGCGTTTAATATATTCAGTGACCAAATTGCCTTGCGCGCTGTCACCTATGTCATGCGTCAAACTAAAACCCAGATTAGTTCTCTTCATAGGTTGATGATCAATAAAAGTATCTGAATCTTCCAGCTCACCTGTTAATCGCACAGAAACATCATCAGTCAAACTACCGGTGACATCACCCGATAAAACGCGTTGTTGATCTGAACCCAAAGTTAAAGAATTGGATGCAGAAAAATTTTCTTGTGGGCGCTTGGTGACAATACTGACTATACCACCCACCGCCGAATGGCCATAAAGAACACCGGATGGTCCTTTCAATACTTCAACACGTTCGATATTACTGATGGCTGAAGCATCCACATCTTCGTAATAACGTTGACGCATACCATTGCGCATTTGATCAGCTAAAAAGCCACGAATTTTCAAACTGAATGATTGCCATGCACCCACACGCGAATAACCGGGGTTTGCCGAAGGTACTTGCCTTAATAAATCACCAATTGAAACAGCACCCAGGGACGCGATTTCCTTTTGATCAAGCAGCTGCACAGACTGCGGCATTTTTTCCAAAGGAATGCCGGATTTTTCACCAAAGGCACCACGCATTTTGTTGCCGGTAATCACAACTTCTTCGATAGGTTGATCTGCAAAGGATAAGTGACCGAACAACAAGCTGCTGACAGCAAGACTTAATACTGATGAGCGAAAACGCATAACAATTCCCGAGTCAAATTATGGACGCGCGAATTTTACTGACTGAAGGCTTTAGTTAACATGCGACATATTGTCGCAGCCTATTCTTGCAGGAGCTTTTCCAGGCAATGCTCTTGAATGCCATAAAAATTTTTGATTGCGGCAATTTGTTGAAGTATTTCGGTATTGTCACGCGGCACTTTTCGTTTTTGTGCGAGTATCATTTTATTTTTGCTGGTGTGTTCCAGCGAAATAAATTCAAACACTTTGGTATCGTATCCGTTTGCTTCTAGTAATAGCGCTCGCAAACCATCAGTGATCATTTCGGCTTCTTGCCCCAAATGAATACCGTGCTGCAATACCGGCGCCAGCAATGCCGGGCTTTTGAGTTGCGGACGAATTTGTTTGTGACAACAGGGTGAACACATAATAATGTCCGCACCGGTACGAATGCCCATGTGTAATGCATAATCTGTAGCGGTATCGCACGCGTGCAAGGCAATCATAATGTTAATTGCTTGCGCAGAAAAATGTTGTACATCACCCTGCTCAAATTTAATGCCGGTGAGCGCCAATTTTTGTGCGGTTTGATTACATAAATCTACCAAGCCTTGTCGCAGTTCAACTCCGGTGACTTGGGTATCAATATGCAAATTTTCAGTCAGGTAATCATGCACCGAAAAGGTTAAGTAGGCTTTACCTGAACCGAAATCGGCAATATGCAATTGATTGCGTTTATCCAAACCGGTTTGTTGAATCGCTGTCGATAGCACTTCAATAAATTTATTGATCTGTTTCCACTTGCGCGACATAGCAGGGATTATTTGTCCCTGAGCATCGGTGATGCCCAACTCACGCAAATAAGGCCGATCTTGTTGTACATAACGCAGTTTGTTCCGATTGTGCGCCAATTCGGTTGAAGGTTCAGTCGTGTTGGAGCTTGATTGATCCTGATTTTTATTGCGATTTTTATTGACGAGTAGCTTGCCTTTTTTGCTAACACTTAACTGGATTTCCCAGTCATCTGTAATTAAGTGCGCGTTATGGAAATCGACGCCCAGCAAAGGACCAAGCTGTTGCCTGGCATCATCCAGTGAAAAATTTTTGGTGATGTGTTGGGTGCGATATTCATAAACAAAGGAGAGACATTTTTGATCTTTAATATGAACCGGTCGGATACTGATCCGATTTAAATCCACTTCTGCGCCCTTGTATTTGGATAGCACCAAACGCTGCAACTTATCGGCAGCAAATGCGGAACAAACATCGTCAATAAAATGGATCAGATCAGTGGCCATGCGGGTCTCGTGAATCAGCGGCATTTAATGTTGCTATGCTACCAATCAGCGCCTTTACTGGCGAGCAATGATTGATTTACTCCTTCAGAACTGAGGCAAATTGTCGCACCCATGAGATAGATAGCAGACTGCGGATGCCAGTCATCTACTGTTTTGTTATAGTGACTAAAAACTTTCTATCCAAATTTATGACCAGCAACCACTCATTTCTAATCGTTGACGATGACCTTACCTTTGCGCAAATAGTAAAACGTGCGTTGGATCGTCGTGGTTTTACCAGTTGGATTGCGCAAGACATTGCCACCGCCGAAACCTTGTTATCACAACATAAAATGGCGAAAGCTATTGTCGATCTAAAAATTGCGCAAGAATCCGGACTGGTATTGAT
>CAMLRJ010000159.1 GCA_946482345.1 uncultured Cellvibrio sp. | reverse complement strand
AATGACAATCCTGATTTGGAATTATCAGTTTCACTGGTGCCTTTTGCAGAGGCCATCAAAGGCGATTCATCAAAACAAAGCTTAATGATGTTAGCTGGTGTATTGGTTTTATTATTGATATCCGCAGCTAACATTATCAATCTTGTACTTGCACGAGCCAGCCAACAACAGCGTACCATGGCAATACAGTTAGCATTGGGCGCCCAAAAACAACATTTATTTAATTCAGTATTGGCAGAATTAATTTGGTTGATGTCAGGCGCGACCCTGTTATCACTAGTAGTTGCCACAATTTTATTGAAAGTAATTGTTGTTACAGCTGATGGTTTGTTTCCGCGTTTGCATGAGTTGCAAATCAATTTACTAACAGTTTTATTTGCTGCGCTGGTTTCATTGATTCTCGCCGTAATATTTGCATGGTTGGTGAGTCGGCAAATTGATATGAGACGATTAAATGGTTTATTACAAACCAGTGGTAAAGGCGTGGGTTTGCAAATTTCTACATCAGTAAGGCATTTGTTGATATTTATTCAAATTGCCTTAACCGGAATTTTATTAACCGCCAGCCTGCATTTATTTATACAGGGTGCACAACAATTAACTCAGGATCTGGGTTATCGCACACACGATCATTACCAAACCCGGTTAAGTATCGCCACCTTTTGGTCAAAGACCACTCTTGAACAACGTCGAGCCTATTTTGAAGCCATTGCAGAAGAATTGCGTCAGGATCCAAAAATAGAAATGGTTGGGCTTTCTGCAGGTTCTCCATTGCCTTATCGAAACGCATGTCGAAATTGGGTTTTGCAACCGGGTGCCGATAATAAAATACTCGCTGGTGATACCTGGTCTAACGGTAGCTATTTAAACATGTTGGAAATCCCTCTTCTTGCTGGTCGTTATTTTACGGATGCTGAAGAGCGGGCAGGTGGTAACAAGCTGGTAATCAACGAAACCTTTGCGAAATTGATTGATGTAAAAAAGGAAGTGATAGGAAAAATTATTTACCTTGATGGTGATTCGCGTGCTTATGAAATAGTGGGAGTAGTGCGTGACCTGCAAATTCCTGCGGGGCAAAAAATGGCAATAGAGCCCGCTCGCGCGTTTCGATCCAATATACAAGATGATATCGAAGTGTTAATTCGCGTAAAACCAGGGCAGTCACTAACTGCGGTCGATGTTAATCGACACGCAGCAAAAGTAAATCCGGAAATGAAAGCCTTTTATTTTGAAACTACAGAGGAAGCGATATCAAAATGCACAAATGCACAAAAAACTATTACAGGTTTAACTGCTGGTTTATCGATTCTTGTATTGCTACTGGCAGCTATTGGTATTTACGGCATAGTCAATTACGGCGTGCAATCACGGCGGTTTGAATTAGCGGTGCGTATGGCAATAGGTGCCAAGCCTGTAACAATTTTTGCGCAGGTATTTAAAGATCAGCTTATTCCCTTGATATCAGGGTTGGCCGTTGCTGGTTTTTTATTGATTGGTTTTTGGTGGTGGTTGCAAACCAATGGTATTTATTTTCACTTGAGTGCTACAGCTTGGTTATTGCCTTTTATATTGATTCTGATAATTGCAGCCTTTCCGATTTATTGGTCCACACAGGTAATTGTTCAGCGACATGTAAGCGAACTATTAAGAGGTGTATGATGCGCAGCCGTGAAAGTTTATCCAGGGTTTAGCGTTTTCATGAAAATTCTTATGATTCAGGGCACCACATCTGATGCAGGCAAATCAACATTGGTTGCCGCTTTATGCAGGATTTTAAAAAATCGTGGCGTATCGGTAGTGCCGTTTAAACCACAAAATATGGCATTAAATTCGGCGGTGACAGTGGATGGTGGCGAGATAGGTCGAGCGCAAGCATTGCAAGCTTATGCGGCGGGTTTATTGCCACACACGGATATGAATCCCATTTTAATTAAACCAACCAGCGACACGCGCGCGCAAATTATTGTTCAGGGCCGTGCAATTACCGACATGGATGCGGCGGTTTATCACGATTACAAAACGCAAGCGATGAGTTACGTTCTGGATTCATATCATCGATTGCAAACACAATTCGATGTCATTTTGGTTGAAGGTGCTGGCAGCCCTGCGGAAATTAATTTGCGGGATCGCGATATTGCCAATATGGGGTTTGCAGAAACCGTCGATTGTCCTGTGATATTAATTGCTGATATTGATCGTGGTGGTGTGTTTGCACATCTGGTAGGCACTTTGGAATTATTGAGTGAATCCGAACGCAATCGCATAGTGGGATTTGTGATTAATCGTTTTCGTGGCGATATGAGTTTGTTGCAGTCAGGATTGGATTGGCTGGAACATAAAACCGGTAAGCCGGTGTTAGCTGTAATTCCTTATTTGCAAGGTTTGTATCTTGACGCGGAAGATGCATTAACAACCAATAATCAAAAAACAACAGCAACTTTTCGCGTTGCCGTTTTAGCTTTGCCGCGTATTTCCAATCACACCGATTTTGATTCGTTGCGTTTGCATCCACAAATTCATTTTCAATGGGTAGGCCCCAATCAACCAATTCCTGCCTGTGATTTATTAATTATTCCCGGTAGTAAAAATACGCGTGAAGATTTGGCATTTTTGCGCGCTCAATTCTGGGACAGTGGAATACAAAAACATCTGCGTTATGGCGGAAAATTAATAGGGATTTGTGGTGGATTTCAAATGTTGGGTAAGTTTATTCATGATGAATCAGGGCTGGAATCTTCGCCGGGCTCTTCTGCCGGGCTGGGATATTTTTCATTGCAAACAACGCTTCTACCCGAAAAAATATTGCAACAACGTTGTGGATTTTTATGGGATAAACAAAGTGCTATTCAGGCTTATGAAATTCATACGGGTATCAGTCATGGTGACGCACTCAAACGTCCAGCAACTTATGTAACGATTGATGATCAACTCATTCCCGAGGGCGCCATAAGCGAAGATGACTTGATTCTGGGGACTTATCTTCATGGAATTTTTGATCATCCTGATGGGTTAAACACTTTGCTGAAATGGGCTGGATTGTCTGACAGTCACTCGTTCGATATAGCGGCTCAACGGGAAGATTCACTGGTGCGTTTGGCCGATGCAACCCAATCAGCTTTCCTGGCAGACTTCCTGGAACAACTGGCTACTGATTAGTGCCGATCTTTATTTTCCTACCTTGCTGACAGATTTGCGGTAACACTTTTTTCTTGATGAATTGTGTCGTTTTTACACTCTTGGCGCATTTCCATTTCTTTTAGTTAAACGTTTACCTTTTTGTCTTGCGATGCCGAAAGTTATGTCATATAAATAAAACTGGAGCTGTCGGGCATTGATGCCGCTAACCTGAATGGGGGTTAATTGATTCGATAAAAGCTTACATTATTTTTAAAAAAGCTTTAATTAACAGACAGTTAGATGATAACAATAAGGTGATAAACATGAAACTTTCGAAAATCGTATTACCACTTCTTGCCCTCGGAGGTTTGTTACTTTCCTCCTCGGGCACCTTTGCCCAGGTGAAAGGTGCGGATGTCAGTTGGACGTCTGAAATTGAGGCTAATGGTTTGGCTTATTACAACCGCAGCGGCGTCAAAAAAGACATATTTGCCATCATGAAAGAACAGGGTATGTCAGCTGTACGCTTGCGTGTTTGGGTGAATCCTGCGGATGGTTGGTACAACAGTACCCAGGATGTTGTCGCCAAAGCGAAACGTGCGAAAGCTGCCGGGTTGAGTGTAATGGTGGATTTCCATTACAGCGATTCCTGGGCTGATCCAGGACAACAAACCAAACCTGCAGCCTGGAGAAATTACAGTTTCAACCAATTGATGGACGCTGTCTGGAACTCAACTGTTTATACATTACAAGCTTTGAAAGATGCAGGTGTTACACCTAAATGGGTTCAGGTAGGTAATGAAACCAGTAATGGTATGTTGTGGAATGATGGTATGGCATCGGTCAACATGAAAAATTATGCATGGTTGACTAACACTGGCTACAACGCGACCAAAAGTGTTTTCTCCAGTGCAAAAGTGATTGTGCATGTGGCTAACTGTTATAGAAATGCCGATGCTCGTTGGTTGTTTGATGGTTTGGTTGCCAATGGTGCCAAATTTGATGTGTTGGGTTTTTCAAATTATCCAACGCATGTTTCAGGTTCATCCTGGCAAACTGTGAATTCACAATGCTTGTGGAATTTAAACGATATGGTAAGTCGTTACGGTAAAGAGGTGATGATTACCGAGATAGGCGTGCCTTGGGATCACGCATCCGCTAAAACAATTGTGGCTGACATGATCACTAAACTGAAATCAGTTTCAGGTGGAAAAGGTACAGGTATTTTTTATTGGGAACCACAAGCCAGACCGGGTTGGAAAGGTTATACATTGGGTGCAATGGATAACAATGGTAAAGCAACAGCTGTATGGGATGCATTTAAATAGTGTTTTTATAGTTTGACAACAACTCCTTGCTTGAAGGCCATTTTATTAAAATAAAATGGCCTTTTTTATGTTATTCGCCACATCAGTTAAGACTTTTTCAATAAAGAAAATTAGATAAATTAGATTAGTCAAAAAACTTTAAAAAATTGCTATGGTGTATTTTCTTATAGACTTTTGCATGAATCCATTTATGTTTATTTTCACTCCGTCATTCCTGCGAAGGCAGGGATCCAGTTTTTGATTTCATTGAAATTTTTCAGTGGCTATCTATTTTCTATTATGCATTCAGTGAAATATTCACATCATCCAAGAGCATTTTTTTTATAGTTAATGAAAATAACGACAAAATTGGCGCCTTAATTTTGGTAATAAAAAAATAGTTGCAAAATTAAAAATTTGATTTTAGTATCAAAAAACGGTGAATTTATTTGTTGTTAAGGATTTGATTAATTGAGGTGCCCATAGAATTTTTGGTGACATCTTGATGCTCAACAAGCAGGGAGGTGTGGGTGAATTCCGGTTTTCAAGGATATCGGAACACAAAGGAAATGAAATAATTTTGTCATTTCTATCGTATTTAATACGTCCTGCATCTTCTTCTCGTCAAGTCCAGCATACGGTGCTTATCCGGTTTTAATTCGTTTTTAAATAAACGGGATTTTTAAATTTTTGCTTCAAAGGATTAATGTTATGTCACAAATTTCTGATCAGAAACGTCTTGAGCTTGCTTATAAAAAAATATTAAAACTCGAAGAAAAGCTGAAAGACCATACAGAATCCAAAGCGCAATCGTTGGATTCCAATCAAATCCCTGTTGCTGTCATAGGTGCAGCCTGCCGCTATCCTGGTGGTGTAAATAATATTTCTGATTTATGGAACAAGCTTGCAAAGGGTGAGAGTTCGATAGGCACTATACCCGCCAAGCGTTGGGATCTTGCAGAAATCTTTAGTGAAAATCGTGATGAGCCTAACAAGACTTACTGTCAGTACGGTAGTTTTTTTGAATCGATTGATGAGTTTGACCCGCATTTTTTCAATATTTCCAGCAAAGAAGCTGAACGCATGGATCCGCAACAACGGCTCTTTTTGCAAGGTTGTTGGGAAGCATTTGAAGACGGCGGTTACAACGATGCCAGGTTAACTGGAGTTAAGTGCGGTGTTTATGTTGGCTCACTGAATTGTGATTACACTAATGTTCTCAATGCAACACCGCACGATCTGGATTTGTTTGAGTTGATGGGAACACAAGCATCAATTTTATCTGCACGAATTTCCTATCTGTTAAATCTGAAAGGGCCGAGTATTACGATTGATACTGCCTGTTCCTCTTCGCTAATCGCTGTAGAACTTGCCGTTAAAGCGATACAAGCGGGTGATATTGAATTGGCATTGGCCGGTGGAGTACATCTCTACATCACACCCAATTTGTACATCATGATGAGCAAGGCGCAAATGCTCAGCGAAGATGGCAATAGCAAAGCATTTGATAACAGTGCCAATGGCTTTGTTCCCGGTGAAGGCATGTCGGTAATTTTGTTGAAACGATTGGATAAAGCCATTGCCGATGGTGACCAAATTTACGGCGTGATTTTGGGAGGTGTTTCCAATCAGGATGGAAAAACCAATGGTATTACTGCACCAAGTTCATTGGCGCAAACGCAATTGCAGTTGGAAGCCTATCAAAAATTAAATATTTCACCTGCCAGTATTGGCTACATGGAAGCGCATGGTACAGGCACCAAACTGGGTGACCCAATAGAATTCGAAGCGCTCAGCAAATCATTTCGCCATTACACAGAGCAAGCGCACTTTTGTGCATTGGGATCATCCAAAACCAATTTTGGTCACACACTTTCAGCAGCAGGTGTAACTGGTGTGTTGAAAGCTATGCTGGCAATGAAACATAAAAAAATTCCTGCCAATTTAAATTTTCAAACAGTTAATGAACATCTGGATTATGAAAACAGTCCCTTTTACATCAATAACCAGCTGATTGATTGGCAACAGCCTTCTGCGGTACCGCGCCGTAGTGCAGTCAGTTCTTATGGTTTCAGTGGAACCAATGCGCATTTGGTAATGGAAGAGGCGCCCTTAATTTCCATAAACCAGGATGTAGTAGAACCGTCATGCTATTTAATTCCATTATCGGCAAAGACAGAAACAGCATTGGGTCAAAAAATTTATGATTTATGTTCCTGGGTCGAGCACAATCCGGAAGCAAAACTTAAAGATATATCCTTGACGTTGATGCGTGGTCGCTGTCATTTTAAATACCGAACAGGATTTGTGGTTAATAGCCATCAGGATCTTGTCAACCAACTTAAATCCTGGGTTCCGTCGAAAATAAAATCTGAGATTAAGGGAGTGGTTGTTAATGAGCTGCTGGAAAAAATAATTGCAACAACCAGTAAAATGCCTGCTGAATATCAGGAAAATTTGCAGAATTTATTGACACTGTATGTTGCTGGCCAAGACGCAGATTGGAAAAAAATATTATCGGCATCCGGTGCCAGAAGTATCAGTTTGCCGACTTATCCTTTTGCAAAGGAAAAGTATTGGATAAAAGCAAAGTCCGATTCAGTCAGTTCAACATCACAAAATAGTGAATCCGCTTTCTCTTTAGTAGATGTCAATGAATCGACACTGGAAGTTCAATGCTACAAAAAAACCTTTACCGGCGATGAATTTTATTTAAAAGATCACATGATCAACCTGCGCAAAATATTGCCGGGTGTTGCTTATCTGGAAATGGCAAGATCTTCCGGTAATCTTTGTAACATACCGCATAAAGTAACCAGAATTGAAAATGTTGTCTGGCGTAATCCAATAGAAGTATCGGACGGCCCTCAGACAGTAAAAATCAGTTTACATCCCGTTGATGATCAGGTTGATTTCCAGATTTTTTCAACATTGAATAACAGCGTAAAAGGCACTATTCACTGCACGGGTCGATTGAGTTATCACGCGTTGGATTTGAGCGGATCAGAAAAAATTGATATAGATGCATTAAGGAAAGAATTGCCAGAGTTTATGAGTCAGAAACAATGTTATGACTCCTTCCTGGAAAAAGGAATGCTTTATGGTTCCAGTTTCAAACGCATACTGAATTTAAATTTTAAAAATAACCGTGCATTGGCCAGTATCGAAGGTCGT
>CAMLRJ010000158.1 GCA_946482345.1 uncultured Cellvibrio sp. | reverse complement strand
AATATTGTGTTCGGGTAATTTGGCAATACGTGACGCCATGGCACTGGCACCGGCGAGTGCACGGTGTGCAGATAATTCTGTGCCGAGAGTATCAATGATCGCCAATTTATTGCCGACGCGTTTAGCGGTATCAATCCATTGTTTGCCGATGCTTGGCAAATTATCGATATATTCTTGCCAGGATTGTATGGATAAATCCAACACGCGGCGTTTTAATAAATCGGCTTTGGTGTTTTTATCCAATGGTTTTCCAAAAGCCACAATTAAATCGCGTTTTAATAAAGGGCGATTCTGTGTTTTTAATCGACGTGATGAGCGTGAAAATTGGCTGCCCCACAATCCACGTAAATAGAAAGGCACAATCACCACATCGTCATTAGCATTTTCACAGGCACGTTCATAACCACGACGGAACTCACCCAGATGCCCTGTACGGCTGATGGCGCCTTCAGGGAACAAACACACCACATCACCTTTATTTAAACTTTCAGCAACCGCATCCAAGGCTTTACGGCTTTGCGCACCGGATTCAATCGGAATACAACCAAATAAATCCAAAAACCATTTCAAATACCAGCGATCATAAATACTACGTAACATCACAAAACGCACGGGGCGCGGGCTTGCTAATTGCAAAATGGCCCAGTCAATCCAGCTCACATGATTACCCAACATTAATACACCACCTTTGGATGGAATATTTTTCATGCCTTGTACCAATACTTTGTAACGTCGCGAAAAAGTAAAGGAGAAAATAAAGCGCACCATGCTTTGCGGTAATTCATAAATACAGTAACAACATCCGATAAATGCAATCGCGGCAATAATTTGCAATAAGGTTTTACTGGAAAAACCCGCATAAGCAAAGCCGACAGTCATGCCTAAAAAAGTCAGCATAGTGACATTTTGCACCCAGTTATTAGCAGCGAGTGTACGACCTAATTCATTTTCGTTAGCGTGAAACTGGATCAAAGCATTAAGTGGTACGGTAAAAATACCGCCGCAGAATCCGATAAATAAAAATGCAGCAATAAAAGCGCTGGTTGAATGCAAAAAAGGTAAACAAATTAAACCTAATGCAAAACCCAGGGCACCAATTGGTAGCAGACCGGTTTCAATATAATTTTTGGAAAATCGCCCGGCAAAAATAGAACCAATCGCAATACCAATTCCGCTACAGGCTAAAATGCCTTGCACAATCATGGCGTTGTCCATCGCCAGTTCTTCTTTAATAAATGCAGGGAATGCGGCAAGCATGACTTGACCCACACCCCAGAAAATTGCCAAACCAACAACCGATAAACGAATCACGCGACGACGTAAAACCGGTGCCATATCTTCAGCAAATAATTTTCCGGTGAAATAGGCTTTGGTAGAAAATTGTTGTTGTTTGGGTTCGGCTTCAACTGTTTGGGGCAAGCGGTAAATCATCACGACTTCAATGACACTGCCTAACACCAGTAACCAACCCAGTGGTGCCATGGCACGAATCACATCCGCTTCGTTTGTTGCAGTAGCAGGATAAGCCAGTTCAAAAAATATGGAGAAGACACCTATACCCATCAAAATTGCAATCATGGATATTGCACCGACAGCGCCGTTACCTTGCGCTAAATTTTCCTTGCCAAACAAATCTTTGATATAGCCAAATTTTGCAGGTGAATAAATAGCCGCTTGTGCAGCGAGTAACAATGTCATCGCAAACGCAAACCAGAATAATCCGAGATGATAAAAAAATGTGATCAGTGATGTGAGTATCACTGCTGCCCAAGCCATCAAGCGCATGACTTTGGTTTTGCGCATCACATCTGACATAAATCCGGCAGGGCTGAGTAATAAAATAAACGGAATCAACATCATGGCGTTGACTATGGCGGTTAATAAAATTTGTTGGGGGCCGTCGTAGAGTTTGAAAACGGTATTTTGAATAATAATTTTGTGTCCAAGATCCACAAACGCATTCAGGAAAACAGCAATTAAAAACGGAATCGCACCAATAAAACGAAAAATAGAAGAGGGCATATCAGGATCCTTAATTGTTATGAGCGGCCTTAGGCTAACCGTCAGCAGTTTAAACACAAACTTTCTGTTTGGGGTGCTGGATGCGAATGCCAGAGGTAGTGTTATTCTAGACCAGGTTTTATCACCATCGTCCTGAAGCGCCGCCACCGGAAGAGCGTCCGCCACCACCGGAAAATCCGGATGAGCTTGAAGTTCTGGTTTTTGTCACCATGGGAATAGTGTGCAGTTCGGTCCAACTTTCCTTGCAGTGTTCGCAGTTAAAGGTAACGCGGGAAGTACCGGTACTGTATTCAGTGGCGTGTTTGATGGTTTCGGAGCTGGAATCCAGCGTTTTGTTGCCACAAAATTTACATTTGCAATAACCGCTGAACCATTTTTGATAGTCGCAGATTTGCACCGTTTCATCTGCCGCACAGTACCAAACATCATATTGCACTGAATTCAGGCGTTCTTCACTTTGTTGCCCGGCGGAGAGATGAATATCTTCGCGAATATCGGATAGCAGCTCCATGGTGCTGTTGCATTTTGGGCAGTGGCGTGGGCGTTCGCGGCGCCATTTGTTAAAACGGAAGAAGCCGAAAACACTGCCAAAAATACTGGCCAAAATACCTGCCGCCCATTGCAAAAAAATCATTAATGGATTGCTATCGGGTTCTGGATTGATACTGCTGGTGGTATATGAGGGGACATCCATATGACCTGGGTTTGTATGAGCTGAATCAGGGTGAATCAACCGGGCGGCTTCTTCAACACCCTGTGCAATTCCCACGGAAAAGTTTCCGTTTTTAAATTGCGGAATCATGACGTCATCAATAATGTTTTTTGCGGTTTGGTCGAGATGTTGCGGATAACCCGCCCCCAATTCTATGCGCATGGATCTATCTTCAATTGCCACCAGAATCATAACTCCGTCATTACGTGCCGCATTACCTATTCCCCAATGGTTAAACAAACTTGTCGCAAAAGGTTCAATTTCACCCTTGAATCCATACTGGGCCATTGATTGGATGGTGACGACAGTCATTTCCACATCGCGCGATTGTTTTAATTCAGAAAGGGTCTGGATAATCTGTTGTTTTGTTGGCTCGTCCAGAATCCTGGCAAAATCATTTACAAATTCAGATTCGCGCAGGGGATAGTTTTGCGCAGAAAGCCATGCGGATAAAAAAAGTAGCAGGAAAAACAGGGGTAATTTGCAAAGATTCATTCTTGCCTCCATGGTGAATGTTTGATGCCGTCGGCTATTGATTAGGTTGTCCACAGCCGGGCGCATGATAAACCAGAAATTTTAAAACCCCACAAAATATTTGCATCGACTGTCAACCAATTGTTCTTTCCTGCGTTATACCCACCAAGCGCGCGAAAACCTAACCCCATTTACAGACAAGAGTCGGAGCTTATTATGAAAAATTTAATTATTACCAGTATTGCAACATTGAGTTTGCTTGCAGGCAGTGCCCTGGCGGATGCAGATCGTTCACACAAACGAGCCAAAAAACACCACAATCCTCCCGTCACACGTCAGGTTGAGCAAGTCAGAACCGAAAATGGATTTGAACGGGACATGACCAAAACCAATGCCAAAGGACAAACAGCAACGCGTCACACCAGTGTAGTCAATGACAAGGAAAGTAAAACCCGCACTCGCACGGTCAGCGGTACAAACTATAATGGTGGTCAATATTCCGGCCAGAGTGTGACGCAAAAAACCGAAGATGGTTACACACGTGATTCCACCTTTACCAACAGTCAGGGTAAAACAACGACTCGTTCTGTTGATGCGACGGTTGATAAGGAAGCGGGTACTGTGACCAAAAATATTTCTGTCACCAATCCTGAAGGTGAGACCAAAACAAAAGTGGTTGTACGTCCTTTACCTGACAAAAACGACTAATTCAAAAATTTTTGCGAGAATGAATTTGAATAATCAGTGCGAATCATTAAGCCAGCTTGACGCTTTTCTTGCGAGTGTTGAACAACGCGCTTATCGCACTGCATTATTCACCACCAAAAAATCACAGGACGCTTTGGATATAGTGCAGGATGCAATGATGCAATTGGTGCAATATTATCGAAACAAGACAGATCAGGAATGGCCTTTATTGTTTCAACGGATTTTGCAAAATCGAATTCTGGATTGGCACAGAGCCCAGAAAAAACAGAAACGTTTTTTCTGGCAAACTACAACCAATGTGAATGATGACGACAACATGGATGAAATGCTGCAGATTGCGGCTGACGATCAGGAATGGAACCCGGCAGAATTAGTTGCACAAGCGCAAAATATTGAACAAGTGATTAAAGCAATAGACCTTTTACCTTTGCGTCAACGACAAGCGTTTTTATTGCGTGCCTGGGAAGGTTTTGATCTTGAACAAACCGCACAGGTAATGGCATGTACAGAAGGAAGTGTGAAGACACATTATTTTCGGGCGGTGCAGAGGTTGAGGGAGTTGTTGGGAGAGGGGGAAACTTTTAAACGTGAGGCAAAACATGAGCGAAGAAAAATTTAATCAATCAATTAACCATACTTTAAATAAAAGTCTGGAAGAAATTGATGAAAAAACAAAAAACGAATTGGCATCGATTCGTCATCATGCTTTGCAATCTATCCAGCAGGAAACCGCATCTGATGTGAATCGCAATACAGAATCTGATGTGATTATTTTATCTGCGCACCCCTTGTGGAGAAATAAAAAAATCAGATCAATCGTTTTGGCTTTGGCTGCCAGTTTATTGTTAGTGGTGATTATGCCCGATATTGTGCAAAAAAATTCCGTGCAGGATTTTAGTTCGGATTTTGCATTTTACTCAGAGGTTGACCCTGATTGGTTATCGGATATGGAAATGCTTGAAGTGTTAGGGGATGACTAATGTTATTCAATAAATATTCGGTATCGCTTACCGGTTTGCTACTGACACTGATGACAAGTTCAGTTTTTGCTAATACATCAGATGCTCTTGTATCTGAAAAAGTTGAGAGCAGTGAAGTGCCAAGTGAAGAATTTTGGCTCTACATGGCCGAGTTTGCAGAAGATGAAGAGTTGATGGAGCCTGATGTGTTGATAAATGACAGTAATTTGAACCAAGAGGCTGCCAGGATTAGTGCAGAATTGAAAAGTTCAGCGGCAAACAATTTGCCTGAAAGCAATGAGGAATCATTATGAAAAAGTTAATCTTATTGTTGGCTTTATTTTGGGTGCCCTTATTTTGGACATCAAGGGCAAATGCTGATGATTTAACCTGGGAACAACTGACCCCGACGCAACAGCAGTGGTTGTCACAAATGCAAAAAAATTGGAATAATCTTCCACTGGAAGCACGTAAACGTATGCAGAAACAAGCTGACCGTTTTGCAGCTATGTCACCGGAAGAAAAAGCGGCATTGAAAAAACGTTTTAATCGCTGGCAGTCCCTGTCACCGGAACGCAAAGCGGAATTGCGTGAAATACATAAGCGCTATCAACAATTGTCACCGGAAGAAAAAGCGTTGGTGCGTGAACGTATTGAAAAATTTAAAAATTTACCGGAAGAAGAGCGAGAAGCTTTGCGTGAAAAATGGCAATCGTTAACGCCTGAAGAACGCAAAAAAATGCGCGAAAAATTTCGCAATATGACACCGGAACAGCGTAAAAAAATGCGTGAACGTATGAGGAAGCGTCGTCATTAAAAAAATCACCGAAGAATCAATCCCTTTTAAGGGATTGGCTCCTCACTTTGAAAAAGGGAGGCGGGGGAGGGATTTAAGATGGTGAATTTTATGAAGATCCTAAATCCCCCCTAACCCCCCTTTTTCAAAGTGGGGGACTAACTCCCTCTCCCTCCGGGAGAGGGTCGGGGTGAGGGCAGTACCAAAAAATTTTCTTCAGGAGAAAAAATGCTAAACAAAATTTCAAGCAGCTTATTAATCATAATCTGTTCATTTCAAACTTTTGCAGAAGAAAAAAATTGGGGCGCTGATTTTTCAGTGAGCACACAGCATCAGGAATATGAGCTGGTGAGTGCGGATATGCAAAATTTCATATTTTCGCCTTATTATCAAAAAGGTAATTGGGTTTTTTCTGGCAATTTTCCATGGATGAAAATAGAGGGTGATTATTTTATTAATGGCAGCGCACCGCGTATAGTCAGTTTGTGTTCACGTTTAGCGGATACTTCACCTTTGATAATTCAGCGATTGATTAATCGTGGCCGTATTAGCCAGGAACAAATTACGCGTTGTGATCAAATTAATGATGTGCTGGATGAATTGGAAGAGTCCCGATCCGGTGTGGGTGATATCAGTTTGTCTGCAAATTATGTGTGGCAATGGAGTTCGGTCGAAAATATGTGGACTGCTTTTGGTGTTGAATATAAAACGGATAATGGTGATTTTGAAAAAGGTGTAGGCAGCGGCTCGCGTGACACCAGTATTAGCTTGGGAATGGGTTATCAGGGTGAAAAATGGTCGAATCATTTGGATGCTTCTTTTACCAGTGTATCGGCAACAGATTCAACCTACGAAATTGAGGATTATTCTACTCTGGGAGCGGGCATTGCCTATTTGTTTTGGAATCGTTTGACCTGGGGTGTTGATTATCAATTTGAGCAGTCCTATCTGACAGGAGGTGCGGAAGTGAAATATTTTTTGACCTATTTTGATTGGGCAATAACAGAGGCCTGGACCTTACGACTTGCCGCCAGTGATTACGATGATCTTCCCGAATATCCGCAGACTGAATACGCAGTGACTTTGGGGTTTTCTTTTTAGAACTTTTATTGTTCCTGTGGTCTGAATGCACTAGTATTTGCATCCTTGCCGTGATGCCTTGCATTGAGACTACAGGACAATCTCCTTGATTATTTTTCGTTACCTCAGTCGTGATCTCCTTTATACCAGCCTGGCTGTCAGTGCCATTCTGTTGATTATTTTTTTATCATCGACCTTCAGTCGCTTTCTGGATGATGCTGCGCAAGGACGGCTCGCTGTTGATGCCCTCTTTTCAATTATTTTGTATCGCATGCCGCACTTATTGGAATTGATACTGCCGCTTGGTTTTTATCTGGCGATATTGTTGGTCTATGGACGAATGTATATTGAAAGTGAAATGGTTGTTTTATCGGCTTGTGGTATGAGCCAATTTCAATTGTTTGTGATGACACTCATCCCTGCAACCATTATTGCGATAATAGTTGGCTTGTTCAGTTTTTGGTTGAGTCCATTGGGTGCATCCTTAACAGAAAGAACTTTGGCAGAACAACGTAATCGCAGTGAGTTTGAAAGTTTGCAAGAAGGGCGGTTTCAGGCAATTGCCCAAGGGCGTGTGATGACTTACGTTGAAAATGTCACCGATAATAGTCAACTGCAAAAAGTATTTGTTGCACAGCAGGGAGGTCCGAACAAATCGGTAGTCGTCATTGCTGATTCCGGGCAACAAAAATTAAAAGAAGAATATGGTCAGCGTTATTTGATTTTGCAGCAAGGTTATAGTTACGAAGGTCGTCCGGGAACCAGTGATTTTAAAATTACCGGGTTCAGCGAGTGGGGGCGATATTTGCCTCCGGCGACTAGCATCGCTGATCTGGATTTTGAATCCGATGCAAAATCCACCAGTG
>CAMLRJ010000157.1 GCA_946482345.1 uncultured Cellvibrio sp. | reverse complement strand
ACATGGAGTTATGGACACCGGGAGCTAATGTCCCTAATTTTTATCTAACAATTTCAGATATCTATGAACTGTTTTAGCGGAAACAGAAAAATTTTTGGCAATTTGACCTTTTATCCATGTAATTTTCTTATTGGGATATTTTTCTTCGAGAGTCTTGTAATATTGCCTATATTTTTCTGCAGTAGCTTTCTTATCAACCTCTGACATTAAAGCATTTTTAGCTGCCTTATCCTGTCCTATTTTTGATTTTTCTCCTCTTAAATATAATTCTTCAAACTTAAATTTAGCATTGGCCTCAGCGTATAGAAGACCAAATTTAATACCACATTGAAATAGAGAAAGAACATCTATTTCTGGTTCCCAAAATTTACCTTCTACAATTCTTTTTATGAGCGTTTCACCAGGAAGTAATTTCAAAAGTCGTGCTGCGTACCCTCCCTTGGAATCACTAATTACAAAAGTATCTTCCTTAGTCGCAGATTCTGTATCACATATCCAGCATGGCTCTATTTTATTTTTCTCGTAAAAATTAGTTACCCAATCTGACCACAACTTAAAGGAAGTTGGTTGATCGATATCTTTAAAATCAAAAGCTTTTTGATATGTATTTTTAATTTCCACAGGTATTTCGCTCCATGTATTTTTCTCTGTCCAAATAACCTGTCTAAGATCATTCGGAAGACCTTGCTGCTGAAGGATCTCCCCCAGAAAAAGTTTCCAATCATTTAGAGAATATATCGGGACACGATGAGAGTAACTAATGTCAGGGAACTGGTTTGGACCAAAGGGACTAGCGAAGGGCGACTCATCTCGATGCGGATATTCAAATGATTCTTCTTGTTCATTTACAATAAATTCCATTTTAGTAATACCTGTTCCTAATATGACCTTTCTTTTTGATATTTGATTGTCATCTGGCATTTTTATTCTCCATTCGATGGGGAAGTGTACAAAGAAATTTTTCCAAAAGTTCCGGCAGACCCAGTGAATAAATGTCCTTTAGCGTAAAAGTAAAGCGGACTTTCTCTTTGTATCGAAAACCGGACCAAATAATATTCTTATACAATCCACTAGCCAAAAGCTCAACAAGGCCTTCATCTTTCGTTGTTTTTAAATTTTCTAAAAACATCTCTCTCAACTGCGCAATTACAACATTGAAACCTAATAGTTTTGCAAAGGTTGCAGGAATTTCATCTTCTTTCCGCCAAGATTTTCAGCTAATAATTTTGAATTGCAGCACGAATTTCTGAAGGAAAGAAATTCGTGTTTTCGTCAATCATAGCCATATAAAAATAGATACGCCAACCGAGTAGCTAGGCAATCAGACTTTAAGATTCTTGATGGGCATAAAAAAACCCCGAAGCTCTTGCGAACTTCGGGGTTTTGATATGGTGCCCAGACCCGGAATCGAACCAGGGACACGAGGATTTTCAATCCACTGCTCTACCGACTGAGCTATCTGGGCGTGTCTTTGCGGCTAGCGCAAGAGGCGCGTATTAAACCCGCTCGACCTGATCGAGTCAAGCCTGATTTGGAAAAAAATCCTGTGCTTTCAATGACTAAAAGATGATCACCCATTAACTTTCAACGAAGACTCAAGAAGTTTGCTTTGGCGGAACATAGCCTTCGGCTTGATCAACATTTTCGCCGGATAAAAATTTGGTCATTTGTTCCGAAAGATAAACTTTGGTGCCCATATCCATCATATTCAGGCGTTTTTCGTTGATTAACAGAGTTTGGTGCGCCATCCATTCTTGCCAGGCTTGCTTGGAAACATTGTTATAAATGTCCTGACCCTTGGCACCGGGATAAGGGGGTAAATCCAGGCCTTCCATTTCCTGTTGATATTTACGGTAAAAAACCATTCTGGGCATAACGCATTCTCAATTTATTTACGGGTGGATTTTTTAGTACTACTCGTGCGCGGATCAAGCTGTGCCAATTTATCCAATAATTTTTTGACCGGTGCAGCCAAACCCAAATCTTCAGGGGCATGCGGATTGTACCAGTGGGATTTGGCTTCACCGATAGCTTTAGGGGTTTTGGTCATTTGAATCAATACTGGCGTGATATCCAGATGATAGTGGCTAAACGTGTGGCGCCAGCAATCCCAAATTTCAATAGCGGCTGCTCTTCCCCATCGATCATTCACAAATTCTTCTGCATCCATTTCCAAATCAATTTCCGGAAAACTCCAAAGCCCACCCCAAATACCTGAAGCCGGGCGTTGCTGCAATAAAAAATCACCTGACGGATTGCGCAACATTAATAATTGCACCGCTTTTTCCGGTAAATCTTTTTTCGGTTTTTTGCCGGGAAATTGTTGAATCGATCCTTGTGCATAAGCAACGCAACCTTCATGTAAAGGGCAAGCATCACATTGGGGTTTACTGCGCGTACAAATCGTTGCACCTAAATCCATCATGGCTTGAGTGTAATGATCAGGGCGTTTTTTTGGATTTAATTCTTCAGCAATTTGCCACAATTGATTAGCAACATTTGGCAACCCGGGCCAACCTTCGACAGCAAAATAACGGGCGAGAACACGTTTGACATTACCATCCAAAATTGCAGCCGGTTTTTTAAATGCAATGCTGACAATAGCTCCTGCCGTTGAACGGCCAATACCAGGAAGCTCCGCTAATTCTTCAACACTGGATGGAAATTCTCCTGCATGAATTTCAACAATTGTTTTTGCGCATTTATGTAAATTGCGCGCTCTGGCGTAATAGCCCAATCCCGTCCACAAATGCAGTACTTTATCGACAGGTGCGGCAGCCAAAGATTTCACATCCGGATATTTTTCAACAAAGCGTTCGAAATAAGGAATGACGGTTGCCACTTGCGTTTGTTGCAACATGATTTCCGATAACCATACGCGATAAGGATTGATATTTTGTTGCCAAGGCAAATGTTTTCGTCCGTGACGATCAAACCAGGTTAAAACAGATTTTGAAAAAGCGTGATTCATAGAGATATTTTTATCTGACTCCCGTCATTTGTATTAAATGGCGGGAGTGGTTTATGAATTGATTACTGTGCTACTGCTGGAGTGCTTGCCTCACCTGATGCACTGGATTGAGTTGAATCAATCACAGCATCTTGTGTTGTGTTTTCTTGCACTGCATTCTCTTTCACTGCACTGTCTTGCGCGCTTTCTGCTCCAGTCGTTGGTGTCGGACTTTCTTGTACAGGTGTTTCCTTTGTTGAGCTTTCATTAGTTGAACCGCCCAACTTCTTTTGCAGCTTATCAAACAGTTTTTGTTTTTTGTCTTCCACTTTGGCTTTCACTTCCTGTTTTTTCTCTTCAATTTTAGCTCCGTGTTTTTTCTTGATTTTATATTCAGCGTAATCTTTGGTGATGTCCAACAATAATTCTTTATCAGGCCCGCAATCTTTCAAAGGTTCCATCCCGGATAATTTTCCTTTGCAGCGTAACAGGTTCATGCCACGCTCAACCCAATAATTATCACCCATCACACATCCCTGCTGACCAGTGCTGACTTCACCTTCGACAGCAGCTGTGCTTGCGCTTTTTAAGAATGAAAAGGGTAACAAGAGATTGTATTTATCATTAGCCAAATCAATGGAGCCGCTTGAGCTCAACAACAAGTTTTCAACACCGGCTTTAAAACTATCAATAACCACTTTCTCATCGCGCAATTTAATACTGCCCGAAACCTCTGTTAATTGCGTAAGATCCTGCCATACCTGTTCAGGATCAGGATTTTTATTCACTAAATTGACCAACTTACAAAACTGTTTTTGTAAGTTGATCGGTGTAATGCGCAATTCGGCTCCTGAAAAGGTGGCATTACTTTGCAAGCTTTTCATTAATTGATTAACGGTTGCACCATTGGCACTGCCCAAAGCACGTAAATTAATAGCCCCCTGAAGGTCAAATTTTTCTTTGTCGTGCTCAAACAAATCACTGAACAATGCATTCACCTGCACCGATTCCAAGGCCGTATCAAATGTCAGGTTGGCTTTTTCACTTCGGGCATCCAACTGATTTTTAAACAGCACTTTTCCAGAATAAGTTTGGCCATTCAATTGCTGCTCCAGCATTCCATTTTTGGCGAGCAGTTTCCAATTCAGTTCCGTCAGCTTAAGTTTTTTAACAATCAATTCTTTTAATTGAATATTGGCATTCAAATTCAAACCGCGCAGCGCATCCAAAGGTAATTCTGTATCAGATGCCGGCTCAGTTTGAACAGCCTCTTCTTCTGTCACTGGCGGTAAATAATCATCGAGATTGAATTTATCACCTTGCAAATTGAGTTTAATGGCCGACTTTGAGAAATCAATAATGGCAACCGAACCTTTAAATGGATTTTCATCCAGCACTAATTGAATATCGTTCAATGTTATTTTCTGATCGTCACCTTCAAAAAGTGAACTTAATGCCAAGCTGGAAACCGCATTTTTATTTGCCGTGTCTAATTGAACATCAAAATATGTCAATAAATCCCGCAACGAAATAGATTCCAGTTTGATATTACCCTTGTAAGACATTTTATTTTGCAGGTCACTCACAACCACATCATACGCCAAGGGAATAGACACATTTTTTTTGCCCAACAAATCCAGCTGTAATTTTCCTTCTGACAATTGCAGTGACTTGAATTGTTTATCCATTTTAATTTGATTACTGAGATCAAATGCCAAACGCAGCTCAGGATCATTGCCGGATTTCACGGCGATATTGGTTGTAACAGAAACAGGAAATGCTGCCTCCTGAGTGTTCACATCTTGCAAATGCAAATTGAAATCACTTAATTGAATCGATTGTTTTGCCTGCTCGTCCAGATACGCGATTTGACTTTTCTCAATACTGATTTTTTCAATATTCATATTCAGCGAAGATTCGCTGGTGGGAGCTGTTTCTGCTTCCGGTGTTTTATTATCGGTTAAAAATGACCAATTACTTTTTCCCTGGTTATCAATGGCCAAATGCAAATTCACACCCGACAACACCAGATGATCTGCCTGAAAATTACCGGAAAATAAAGGGCTCAGTGCCAATAACAAACTCATTTGTTCAATTTCAGCCAATCTTTTTTCTGACTCAACCAATGAACCTAATTTGACACCTTGTGCACCCAGGCCAATACTTGGCCATAATTTCCAGGACAGATCACCTTCAATGCTTAAAGCAATGCCCTGTTTTTTAGCCAGCGATTCAATCGAAGGTTTAAACTGGTTTGGATCCACCAAAGTAATAAATCCAATAACCACAGCAATAAGCAATACCACCAACACGCCGATAATTTTCAACACTTTTTTGATCATGATTAATTCTCAATAATTTTCAAACCACTGGTATCCGGAATTTTAATCTCCACTTGCGGCTTGATTTGTTCAAGCAAACTGCCAACAGGGGCAAGTGAAAAATTACTCGTCAACACTGGCGCACTGATTTCAGGCGCTTTTTCGTTATCCATTAATAGTGGCGCGCCAGGTTCAGACAATCCCCAATCGCCAACATCTATTTCCAAAATTGGCAGCTCCATTCTTTCACTGGAATCAATTAAATTTGCACCTACATCGGCAACTTTATAATCCGGAATAACCAAGGGTTCTGGCTCTGCTTGTTTGGATTCACTCAAGTCCACCAAATTTCCACCAACAGGACGCAAAGAATAAACACTTAAATTAAATTGGTGAGTGACGGGTGCCAAACGAGAAGAAGTCGGCATCATCAAACTGCCGACAGGCGCCAAAGTCCACTGATTTTGAACTGCGGGTGAAGATAAATTGGCTGTCGAATTTACTGCAGGCGCAGCCGATATAACCGCATTTGTCGTCGCAACAGGTTTTGGTTGTGCGGGTTTTGATTGTTCTGTGACAGCAGAAACCAACTCAACCAACGCACCGGCTTTGGTGAGAACGTCCTGATATTTTTCTGCGCTGGATTTATCAAGACCTCGCTTGAGTACCACCGGTTTACCGGAAAATAGTGCATCCACTTTTGCCGCATCAATTTTAAAAAGTTGTTGAAGCTTGAGTTTTACGTCATGAAGATTCTGCCCAAATTGAATATCCCCCCTGAACAGGATTTCAAATGTTTTCATCTCGTCATCAGACATAGTATTTTCCCACCAGGTGATTTATCGGAATTGCAGTTCACACAAAACGCACACTTATTTGCTCTCCTCCGCTAATAAGACGCCAATCAATTGACTGGGTTCCTGAAAAAGCGTTCGAAATCAAGCTTATCACAAGCGGACTGAATAAGAGTCAGTGAGTTTTGTAACAAAACAATCTTTATTCCAAGTGGAAAATGTGACGCACTGAATCATACTTTATTCACTTGAATGGTAAGGAGGTCAAGATGAATACTGAACTTAAACATCCGTTGGATGATGCCAGGGCAATGCGTGAAAAAGTAGTAGAAGACATTGCTTTCCTCAATCACAAAATCGATTTGATGGTAAAGCAACCTCGTCCCAACCAAATGCTGATAGAACATTATCAGGGCATGTTGAAAAGTCGTCAGGCAGTATTGGGTTGGTTGCGCGATGGTGACATTACCGACGCGCCTGCAAAATTGGCGTAGGTATTATCAATCACAAGTGATGATCCATATCCAGTGCGGGCAGTTCAACATCGGGCCTGCCAATTACTTTTGCCGGAACACCGGCAACCGTTGTTTTTGGCGCAACATTTTCCAAAACCAAACTACCCGCACCAATTTTGGCGCCCATACCCACTTCAACGCAGCCTAAAATTTTAGCGCCGACGCCAATCAAAACCCCGCGACGAATTTTGGGATGACGATCGGTCTTGGCACAACCACTTCCGCCTAATGTCACACCATGCAACATGGAAACTTCATCTTCGATCACAGCCGTTTCACCAATCACTACACCGGTTGCATGATCGATCATAATACTTTTTCCGATAGTCGCACCGGGATGAATATCCACATCAAATACTTGTGAAATTTGATTTTGAAAAAATAATGCTAACGAGCGACGCCCCTGTTGCCACAACCAATGTGCAATTCGCCAGGATTGCAGCGCGTGATAACCCTTAAAAAATAAAAAAGGCATGCACAAATTTTTGCATGCCGGATCGCGCTCGCGATGCGCAATGATATCCGCTTGCATCGCCACTTCAATTTGCGGATCAGCCGCCATTGCTTGCTCAAACACTTCACGAATCATCATTGCGGGCAATGCCTGACTATCCAATTTATTCGCCAAATGAAAACTGATTGCCGCTGTAAAACTGGCATGATTTAAAATAATCGCATGATAAAAACTGGCCAGCATGGGTTCTGTTTTGCTGGCTTCTTGCGCTTCTGTTCGAATTAATTCCCAGAGAGTTTTATTGGTCATGATTACGCCTGAATTTGAAATTTAATTTTGGAAACTTAAACCTTACCCCCTCCCAACCTCCCCCTTGGCAGGGGGAGGAGCCTTATTCCCTTCTTAGATACAGAGTGAATATATTCCCTCCCCTGCCAAGGGGAGGGCTAGGGTGGGGTAAGGCTTTTCGAAAACAATAGCCCAGGCAACTGTTTCATATCAGTAAACCATTCCACATTCATTTCTTTAATCTGTGGCAGCAAATAATAATCCTCACCATTGGCCTGTGGTGCGCAATAAGCAAATGGTTTCATCCCCGCT
>CAMLRJ010000156.1 GCA_946482345.1 uncultured Cellvibrio sp. | reverse complement strand
TTCAGGGACTGAGTATCTATTCGGCCAAAAAAATCCCCTCGCTGATCCGTCGCCATCATGTAAGTGCTGTTCTGCTGGCATTGCCCTCCATCTCGGCTTCCCATCGTCGCAATATCATCCTTAGCCTTGAACCGTTTAATGTAAAAGTTCAAACCATTGCGGGAATGTCTGATTTGGTAAGCGGCAAGGCTCGCATTGAAGAAGTGCGTGACATTGATATTGAAGACCTTCTATCACGAGACCCAGTGCAGCCAAACGTCACCTTACTATCTCGCTGTATTTCTGCGAAAACCGTTCTTGTAACGGGGGCCGGCGGGTCGATTGGTTCTGAAATTTGCCGCCAAGTACTTGCTCAGGGCCCAAGCCAGTTAATCTTGCTTGAACAATCTGAGTACGCGTTGTATAGCATTCACATGGCCTTGGAGGAGATGTGCTCGCACTTGAAAATTAATGTGGAGTTCATCCCGCTGTTGGGTTCGGTGCAGAATAGAAAACTCATGCATTCCATTATGAAATCGTTCGGCGTGCACACGGTCTATCATGCTGCAGCATACAAGCATGTCCCGATGGTTGAATACAACATGATTGAGGGCGTTCAGAACAACGTTTTCGGCACGTGGAACACAGCGATGGCGGCAATCGAAGCTGGTGTTGAATCGTTCGTCTTAATCTCAACAGACAAAGCGGTCCACCCCACCAATTTGATGGGCGCCTCAAAAAGACTTGCAGAACTGTGCCTTCAAGCATTAGCGGACCATCAAAAGAATACTCGATTTACGATGGTGCGCTTCGGGAATGTCCTTGGTTCGTCTGGCTCCGTGGTTCCACTATTTAAAGATCAAATTCGCGCGGGTGGGCCCGTGACAGTTACACATCCAGAAGTTCGTCGATACTTCATGACCATTCCAGAGGCAGCTCAGCTGGTGATTCAAGCCGGCTCAATGGGGCTTGGTGGTGATGTGTACGTTCTCGATATGGGCGAACCAATCAAGATTGCCGATCTCGCCAAACAGATGATTCATTTGATGGGATTAACCGTCCGAGATGACAAGAATAAGAACGGCGATATAGAAGTTCAGTACACAGGCTTACGACCTGGTGAAAAGATGCATGAAGGCCTGCTCATCGGCGACGACGTAACTGGTACCGATCATCCGCGTATCCTGCGGGCATCAGAAGTTTTCTTGCCATACAACGAACTAATGAAAATCCTGGAAAACTTACGCCATGCTTGTGCTATAGCCGATTGCGACAGAGTCCGAGAGATTATGCGCGAAGCCCCGACGGGATATAGTCCGAATACCGACATTTGTGATCATCTATGTATGATACAAAAACGGGTATCGAATCTACATCGCCTTAGCACTAGGCAACAGGTATCCCAACTTTCTGTCAACTAGTCGCGTCGGGAGAGAAGCTAAAATTGCTGTGTTTGTGGTGCAGATCGCGACTTTGCTACTGATGATTGTACTGCGAGCATTGATGGCAATTGCTCATAGAAGGTCGTTGTTGGATGCCAGCTCAATTGTGCACGAAGAAGTGTGGCTGAGCATGTTGCAGTCTTCGTGAGCTTTGCCAATCGGGCCCCGTCAAAACCAATGTCCATTCCAGCACCAGCTGCAATATCTCCAACTCTCGCAGCAAGTCTCCAGACCCATGGCAATTGAATCGGCGAGTAACGAAGCCCCCCCCCCCTTCTGATCGCCGAGTCAATCTCTGAAATGGAGTAACTAACTCCATCTGAGACATAGAATCGTTTGTTCGCAGCATTAGGATGGGTACATCCGAGACCGATTGCAGTTGCCAAATCAGCAACCGATACCATTGACCGATAGCCAGCGGAAGGGAAACGCGGCAGCAGAGGATTTCTAGCACGTCTGAACCAAGCCGAGAGGTTGCCTTTTACCCCGATACCGTAGACCAGCGCCGGACGGAAAATGACCCACTCAACTCGAGCCATTTCGGCGAGAGCAACAAGCATTTGTTCAAGTTCGAGCTTCACCTTTCCATAAATATCTCCTGGCCTATCAATATCTGACTCTGATACGCCCTCACCAAACTCATAACCAGCTTTGCAGCTGCTGACCAGTACGATACGTTTAACGCCAGCAGCGACGGCTTTCTCAAACAACCAACGCCCCCCATCAATAGTTTCGATACGAAATCGTCTCTCTTCCGGCAAAGATGTATGTGCAGGTCCTGCCGCATGCACGAGAACCTGGGCACCATCAAGAAATCCATGCGCAACTAACTTGCGCCCGAGATCAATCTTGAACGAATTGTGTCGAGCAGCAACCTCATTTCGGTAACCATTGCGAACACACAAACCACTCTGACTCAACTCGCTGGAAACCATTGAGCCAATAAACCCACTGGCGCCTGTCACAGCAACTGATGGACATGTCAACGTCACCGTATTCACCAACGCCACCCGTGCTTGGAAAAAAAACGCAATGCCGAGCGTAAAAACAGCATACGATGACGCCACCCCTTACCGGCAACGCCGCCACCATGATGGCGAATCTGCATTTGTGGCATGAACAGACATCGCCCCACCCCACGCAAACGCAAGGTCAAATCATAATCCTCAAAATACAGAAAGAAGTTCTCATCAAAACCGCCAACAGTTCGTAGCGCCTCGGTACGGCAAAGCATGAAACAGCCACTCGCGACTACAAAATCTTCCCGAGGCACAGTCCAGTTTTTATTGCCTAACTCATAGGTCTGGTTATCGATCCCAAACTGTGGCCAACGAACCGCCCTGTTCCAAAGTACACGGACACTTGGATAGTTTCGGCACAGATAACTTGGCATATTGTTTGCGTCAACCACAGCTGGGACCCCCATTACGATATCGGGTTCCGAATCAAGGCTAGCCAGCCCCCTGAGCAGACAATCCCGGTTAAGCTCGACATCGGGATTTAATAGCAATAAATACTTGCTTATGCATCGAGCAATTACAATGTTATTCGCCGCTCCAAAACCAATGTTCCCATGACCTGAGATAACTTCAATTAGGCCTGGCCCCAACGTGCGATTTGCCAACGCAGTTAGCTCTGACGACCGATCGCCATTATCGATCAAGTAGATCCGAGGAAACATTGGCATCGCGACTACAGCAAGCGCCTCCTGCAAAGTCTTAAGCGTAGTTTCAAGAACCCCAATTGGAGTGGAATAGTCAACAATACAAATATCAAGCTCACTCATAGCCATAACATGCAAACATCTTTAACATGATGGTTATGCCCCGACGCGCACGAATTAGGACTCAACCGATTGCTTACAAAAACACTGAATAAGCTCTTCAACAATAAGTTACCTAACATGATATATACCCCCTCAGCAGAGAGAGCCCGAATTTACAAGGAACAGTTTGAATCTATGCTTTTAATGAGCTCGAAGTAACAAATCTTCCGCTATCACTTGGAAAATACTTATCACGTAAAGAGAGCATACGACGCTCGAAGAAATGATATGTCCCAGCAGAGATTGCCAACGTACCAATTATAAAGATCACCCATTTCAAAATTCCGAAATCGCCGCCAGCTGGCGTGGCAAAAATAGCATTGATGATAAAAAGAACAGGTAGATTACATAGATATGCAGAATATGAACATTTTGCAAGATACGAAACACATATGGAGAGATATCGTGGTAATGTGTAATTAACCCCGACGAGAATAAGGCCAGCACAGCCAAATGATGTAATCGTGAACAGGAAGACCCTGCAGAAAAAGCTGGAATCTAACAGCTCGTTTGGCCGCATCGCGGTCATGCTGCCCCAAAATAGCAAAGGCAACAAAGCAAAACCTGCAATTCTCATTTTCTTGTTTATGCTGCCGCGTCTATCTTGCAACCAAGCAAGTAAAAACCCAACCATGATCGCATCGAGGCGAAATAACACAACTTTCCTAACCCCCTCATCCCATACAGGATTATAATTGAAAACATGAATCGCTCGATAAGCATGTGAAAACACGAACATCGTAAGAATCACTAGGAAGAGCGTATTCTTACCTTTGCCAATTAATAGCGTAGCGAGCAGAGTCATGATAGGTACAATTAAGTAGAACATTTCCTCAACTGATAGACTCCACGCCTCTGGAAAGAATGAAGGATGTGGAGATAGAAAATTTTGTGTGAAAGTAAGATACTGAAGATATGAATCTGCTACGCCGCTTCTTACTCCCAGAATGAGCAGGATAATATTAACAGTAAAAAACATCAGATAGTTTGGGATCGTTCTAAACCAACGCCGGATCAGAAATGTGTAAATCCAAGACGTTGATGATTTAGCGTTGCAGTAATCTCTAATTAAGATCCCACCAACGAGATAGCCGCTCAAAACAAAAAAAAGTTCTACACCAAGAAATCCACCAAATTTAAGTTGCTCAGTCCAAGCTAGCGTAGGTTTAAGGTAGTGCCTACCATGGGAAAGCAGTACCAGCAATATCGCCAGAGCACGGCAAAGGTCTAACCACGGTATATTCCCATTAGTGTGGGAGACACAACTATCTTTAACGGACAATAAATAAATCCTCAGAATAAAATCGCCCTAGCCAAGACAAATACCCCCCCTCCGACATCACCTCTCCTGCAACGACTATTTGATACCAATCGCAGCGTGAGTTTGCCGTTGTTCCAGGCCCGACTGAGCGGGCGTTCTGTTACACAGCGAGGAATATGGCCATCCATGGCCGGCCCACAGAGGGGACCTCCTCCGGGGCGTACAACTATTACACGAGCGGAAAAAGGTCTGCTCGTTGATGTTCTATTTCCGGCACTACCCCCAGATCACCACCCCGTCCTGCTCGTCTTCCCGCAATACACAGATGATCTGTTCTTCGGTGAATCATTTCTTCATGTTTTGGCCTGCTGGGTTACATGTACCGGCAGACTCACTTTTGGCTGGTATCAATATCTAGACCATATTTCTCACTTAATAATAAAATGTCGAAGTCAAACCAATTCCGCTATTAGTTCTAACAGTCTGCCGGCTACTATCTATGTAATTAAAGTAGTGAGGCCTCAAACCAGACGGACAGTAGTGGGTGACTAATGACTTACGAGACAGCTCAGGTTTAGAAATTTCTGCGCCACCATGTGCAAGGTCCGCAGACCAAATCAGCACATCTCCTTTTTTTGGCAGAAAATGCTTAAGTGGCAGTCCACGTCGTTCTGACTCCGAGCGCAAGAATTCCAAATGGCGCAGATGCTGCTCATGTGGATCGCGCTCGTGATTAAAGTGTTTGAACTTCCCTGAGTACTTCCAATCCGGAAGTTTGTGACTCCCCTCATAATAGATTAACTCGCCAGCTCCCTCGGCAACATCCTCGAGAGCAACCCAGCTAGCAGCAAGTGCTAACGGCTTCTCAGAAACAACATAAGCAGTATCTTGATGTATTGCTTGTGTCGATCCAGTCTCGAAATGCAATCCTTGAAACGCCAGAGGTTCTCTTTCAAATATGAGCGACAAAAACCGACTAATGTTGGTGGAAAAAATAATGGGCAAGGCCGACGAAATTAACCAATATGTGTCAAGGTATTTGGTCAAGGGGGCCCTTCTGTTTGAACCTGTCGCAGAAATAATCCCTTTGTCCTGAGGCCCATGTGCAGGAACCGAAGCCAAGAGTCCAATGTCTTTGGTAAGCGCATTATCAAAGTCATGCAAATACTGATCAATCACTTGATGAGGTACTTCAGATTCAAAAATTACATACCCATTCTTGATAAAAAAATCAATCTTACTCCGAAAATCCTGAAAATTCACATTACTCAATAACTTGCTCTCCACCAACTGAAGAGCGTCAGCCCGATCAATCCATAGCGAGCCAAATTCACTTGTAAACATGCTAACCTCCGACAATAGGAATTGAAACAGCATTCTTTCTGCCAAACTCAACTGTAATAATTTTATTCACATCATGAAAATCGGGATAGAGTGTAAAAACTCCCATTTTAGCACTGTGGACACCGATTGCTGTATGTGACATATACTTGATGGAAAATGGCGTTAGCTCATCAGAGCCAGTTCCCTGGTACGGAATTACAAATGAAATGTCTGCAAAACCTTCAGCGTTTGAATTCTTTAAATCCACCTGGAATTTCGAATTGAACCATAGGCCAACAGTGTCCCTACCATCTCCGTCCCAATCACCAGCAATAGGGAAAGCCGCCCCCCCAACCGGCCCGTACTGGAAAGAAGCCGACTCTAAAGCACCATCATTCCTATTGAATAGAGTGAAAACGCTCAAATCCCTATCATATATTCCTACGGTATCAACCCCATCGCCATTCCAATCCCCAGAAACTACCGCCAGTGACTTATTGGAACAATCAACCGTGAAATGCGAAACTTGCTTTTCGAGCGAGAGGTCTGAGTAAAAAACAAGTGCGCAGCTATTGCGGTCAAAAGTAGCCAACTTCACATCGCTTCCATCCCATCTTCCGAGCAATGTGAGCATTTGTGGCGCATTTGGAATCGTAATTACTTTTTCAGAGAACCCTGATTCAAAGGAGGTTCGAAGATGCAGCTCCTTCTCATTCAGAAAAAGCGCGCCCCAATACAAATCTGATTTAGCGCTCGGCTCATGAGTTGCTTTCGTCGCATTCACTGGATTTTCGCTAGGCCTACAGCCTGCCAGCAAGACCAAAAAGCAGGCGAATACAGCATTAGGCATTTTCATTTTTAAGAATCCTTGGAGCCAACGTTGCTTTAAGAAAGCGCAGCGATGGAGCCTCAACAAATTTTGCAGAGAAGTATGCAAAGACTGTAATTGGAAGAATACAAGCAATGAAAAGAAACGGCGGACTAATAGAGGGAAACATGAAAACTATTAATTGCTGTATGGGAAATGAATAGAGATAAACCCCATATGACATATCAAGCTTCAATGGGCTTAGCCTTACAAAATCCTGAAACCCTAAAGTGAGTATTGCAAATGAAAAAAAGAACAGTATTGAAAAATCAGGCCTTCTCAGCCAATAGAAGACAATAGATAGCACTAGCAAAAAAAGACTTGCAAAATGAAGCTTTCCTGGCCGAAAGTTGACAGCAATAAACGACCCTGTTAGGAAGGCCGTTAGCATCAAAGGGACTTCTTTATTTTCAGTAAAAGGGTGGTAATTAAGTCCAGTGAAAACGACATATAAGAGCAACAAGAAAAGCAAGTTAAAACAATCCCTTCTTTCGAGAATCCCAAGCAATCCGATCAACAACAGAAAAAGGTAGCATCTTACTTCCCACGGCAGCGTCCATAATGAGCCATTTACAGAGGTTGTAGACTGGTTAGAAAATGCGCCAATCAGCTCATACTGAACACCACCAAAAAGGGTAAGGCCATGAGCCATGTATCCTGCCGCGGAAGAAATAAATTCCCAAACGGTAGCAGATGAGGTCAACGCCGCACAAAGCACACTAAATAAGAGTGCAAGAATGAGCGCAGGCCAGATTCGCATAATCCTCGAAACTGTAAATAGAACAGGATTGGGCCTGTTCATCCAACTCACTGCGACCAAATACCCACTAATCAAAAAAAAACCATTGACGGCTAAGCCCCCGCCGGATTGGTGTACCAAAATTTTCGAGATAGGTTCGGTGGAGTTAGTTAAAGGATAGCAGTGCGAAAATGTAACTAGC
>CAMLRJ010000155.1 GCA_946482345.1 uncultured Cellvibrio sp. | reverse complement strand
TTATTATTGGCATTGGTATTTTGCTTATTGCATCCGGGGCGACAAAATGAATAACTATTGCGGCCACATCTCAATCGAAGGCGGAAAAATTACAATTGATTTGGGCGGTAATATTTTGCCGGATGGTGTTTATTCAATAATTCAAGAGGCAAAAGTTCGCACAGCTCGCAAAAAGTGCGTTATCAATCCAGATTACAAACCCTACGACAAAGCCGAGTTTGAGCGCCAAGTCGTTGAGGCTATAGCCGGTCGTGAAATATCAATGCCAGCACTTGCGCGAGAAATGGGTATTGCTCAATCCACCCTGGTCGGCAGGGTTACTCGCGATGGACTTAAGCATTTATTCAAGATGAGAAAATTCCATGAATGAATTCGCAACAGGCTACAACGCCTACAAAGTCGGAATTAAGCTAACAGAAAACCCGCACGTCGATTTGTTCCTGCGTGCCGAATGGTCTAAGGGCTGGCTTTCGGCTAAGATTAACGTACCTTTGAATTTGCAGGATTGTTTATGTTAAGCATCGAATACGATAAAATTTACAAGGCTCCATATCACACGAATGGCGGCGATGTTTGTGGCTATAAAGTCGATAAGGCAGACCTTGATAATGTCCTGCAAATGCTCCGCACAGCCGAGCAAGAGCGAGACCAGTATAAGGCTGAACTCGAATCCCTTAGCGCCAAGATAAAGGAGGCGCAGGAGCAGAAGCCGGTATGCAAAATAAAGCAAATTACTACATACCCGCTAACCGGATCATGCACATTTGGAGTAAAGAAGTATATTCAAAGTGATGAAGGATTCCCGGTGTATTCAAATCCATTTATTTGTGAAAAATTATGAGCGCAGCAATACTAGATTAACGATCAACACCACCAACAAACAAAGGTAGCAAATATGAGTTATATGTCAAACGGATTAAGTTTTAACACTCTTCGCGGAGCAAACACGGCAAGACTTCCCCAATTTAAAAATAAACTTGGAGAAACAGCTCACGCCGAGCAAGATGGCAGCGACTGGAGTCTTGCTGATTGGATGGTTGCCGTTACTGGCGAGGTGGGCGAACTTGCCGGAGAATTGAAATCATGGAAGCGTGGCGATTATCACGACATGTCAGAAGATGCCGTCAAGGCTCTGATTTCAAATGAAATGGCAGATATAGTTATATATTTGGATCTTCTTGCTAAGCAATTAAATATAAATCTTGGCGATGCGGTTTCTAGTAAATTCAATCTTGTTAGCGAAAGAGTTGGAAGCAATGTATTCATTAATTCTGACGACTGGGAATACAGATAACACGATCACTCTCCGGTGAAAGCCCTTGCCTCGTGAGTCGTCCGGGGCTTTTTTATATAGGTGATGTATGAATAATTATAAACTTATGCATGGAGATTGCCTGGAGCTTATGCGCCAGCTGCCTGACGCGAGCATTGATTTGATCATGTGTGACCTGCCGTATGGAACGACCGCATGCAAGTGGGACGCGTTGATTCCGTTTGCTCCGCTATGGGAGCAATACAGGCGCATACTTAAGCCCAAGTCGGCGATTTTGCTTACCTCTAGCCAGCCATTTACGACAGCGCTAATCGCATCGAACCTGAAAGGCTACTGCTACAACTGGGTTTGGGATAAAAAGTTCGGTGCAAACTTCGCGCAGGCGAAGCGGCAGCCACTGAAAACCCACGAAGACATTTGCGTGTTCAGCCACGACGGTAAAATGCCAAGGTACTACCCTCAGATGCTTACTCGAGAGAAGCCGATAAAGCTTGGTCGGAATTCAGGCATGACGGCGGCCATTCCGCTCGTCACCAGCAGCTCATATGACGGGAAAATCTACGATGAAAAATTCCCGGACTCGCAACTGCACTTCTCATGCCGAGAAGAGAGAGGGCTGCACCCCACTCAAAAACCGACCTCGCTGATGGAGTACATGATCCTCACCTATACCAACGAAGGGGATCTTGTGCTCGACAACTGCATGGGCAGCGGAACCACCGGCGTGGCCTGCGCAAACACTGGTCGGCGTTTTATCGGCATAGAAATGGACTGTGAACATTTCGATACAGCAAGTAAAAGGATAAAAGAGGCTTTTGATATTAAAAAGCCCTCATAGCGAGGGCTAAAAATCATTATCAACGACGAGGCGTATCACCACGACCGGTGTCACGTGGATTTTCTCACCAAAGAGTTCGAGGCACGTTTTTCATCAGAGCAGTTGCATGGTTAAATACAGCAGGAGGAAAAGAATAAATGTCATTGGCAATAAATCGCCACCACACTCAAAGAATTAAGGCGAAGTTCTACAGGAAACAAAAGCAGCGTGAGGCGCCGGGGCTTTTTTATATAGGCCACAGATGAAATTATTAACGCATGACTACATAATCACGATATATGAAAATGGAAAGTTTTGCTGGAAAAACAAAGGATGGATAAGGCGTGAATCAATACCGATTGGCAGCTTAATTATATTGTCTGCAATTTTATTGTTTTTTATATAGGTGATTTATGTCAGCAAATTATTTAACGATTGATGGATTTAAAATTGCAGTTTGGACGAGCGCATTTGCAGGTCCGCCATGTGTGGCTACAAATATGACCGTAGCTGTTAGAATGCTTGAAGGCTACGATCTTACCGAAGAAGAGAAAAATGACATACACGAGCTACAAGCTGGTTATTGTCGATTGATCGACGAGCGCGGACTTAATGGATTTGGTGAAACTGAATTCGAGGCAATAGCTGATCTATTCAGCAAAGCGACCAAAGTTGATAAAAAATCTAAGGTCGAAAATACCCAGGATCTGACCGGGCAATAAGCTATTTCTGAGTCCTTGATGTTGCAACCTCTTTGACTTTTTCGTAGGTGCGCGGTAATCCAACGCCAAGCATTGCAGCAACCAATCCAACAAGATCGGCGATATTAAGATCTGGGCGCTCTACAAGCGTTTTTGCAATGATGCACTGGTGAATCCACATTCCAGTAGCAGCAAGACAGTATGGGACGTAATAAGTGAATAGACTGGCAGCGCATACCCACCCTATGGCAGGGCGCCAGCCAGCCACAAAAACACTAGGATGCTTTGCCTCCTCCTTATTAATATCGACCTGGGCTAGCAGCAGGCTAACCTCTGCCCGCATACGAGCAAGGTCACCATCTTGCTTAAGCTTCTCCAGTCGCTCCAATTGTTCGGCTCGCTTATTGGCATCAGGCCAGATCTTTTCAGCGGCCATTTTGCCCAAATCAAGCAATGCGGTTAGCGGATCAAGTGCCATCATTCCATCTCCAGGTTTTCAGCTATGCGACGCACCCAGCCCTTTCCAAACGATGCCCAACCAGCAAGGCCGGTTAAAAACTTCAGCCTGATAGCAGAGTATTTAGCCGGTGAAACTTCATGTGCTGCGGCCATTGTGTTCTTTCCGATGACCCCATCATCATCCACGCCGCCAGCTTCTTGGAGCCACTTTATGGCCTGCCCGGTACCAGAATGCACAGCCGCATCTAAAACGTGAAACCTTATGCGCGGCGGGAGCAAATCAGCTGATATTTTATCCCAGTAGCTCACGCGGTAAATGTGCTTTGCAGTGGACATTGGAAGATCTTTCATGTGGCCAGTGTAGCCATACTGACGGGCAACGCGCTCAGTTATTCCATAATTGGTTTTACCACCAGGGTCGGAAGGATGATCAACATAGCCCCCTTCTCGCTTGATTATCTCGGAAAATGCCTGCTCAAAGTTCATCTTTATTTTCCTCGATTTCTTGCTTCAGCTTTTCGTTTTCAAGCCGCATCTTTTCCAGCAGAAGCTCATTAACGCGAGTCGCCTCCCTGGCTGCGCGATTATCATTAACAATTTTGCAGTATTTAGCGACAGCCATAATGCACAACGTTATAAAGCTAACAGTCGCAGAAGCTTTTATTATAAAGGAGTCGTATTTAAGCATTAATTCAACAAGGAAGGCGCCTATTCCGCTAGCGCTCATCATGATCGCCAACTTTGTATTTAGTACCAGATCTGTCACGAAGTTGTTCATCCAGAAATCTCAAGTAGATTTTAATGGCTGCGAATAGAATCGCGGAGAAAGCGAGACTGTAGAGAAATATTTCCATCTCGCCTCCAGTGCCTGATGAATAGCCCTGCAATTATTATCCAGTATGTGACAACCCCTGCATTGTATAATATTAGACCGCTACCGTGTAATAACGCGTAATATCCTGTAATATCCATGCATATACCGACTATGCTTATTGGCATTAACCAGTGAGCTAATTTGGACATTGAGCATCGTTTAATACAGTAAAGAAGCCCAATTAGGATAAGGTCGGTAGCAGATGAGATCAGAAGAAGAGCAGATTGATTCCTTATCTCCAATGTGACTATCCATAAAAACCAGGAAACAAGGCAGTATATAAAAGCCGGGAAAAACTCTCTGTCTTTTACAAACCAAGCCA
This sequence comes from uncultured Cellvibrio sp., assembly GCA_946482345.1. The sequence continues at coordinate 3,204 of CAMLRJ010000155.1, read as the reverse complement.
GAATAGTCAGTACCGTTAAAACCGCCATTGTTTGCTCTGATTCAGACATTACACATCCTCACCAGTGAAGATAATAAGATTTTCTGGATCTTCTAGTCCGAGGCGAGAATCAACGCCGCGCTTATTAAGCGTTATCATGATCGTTCTTGCCAAATCCATACCATCATATCCAATTGATAATTGGTTTGGCGAAGTCCAAACTCCTACATCTGGATTGGAGGAAAGCCGAGATCCTGCACCATCTTCTCTTGGGATAATAATTTTTGGCATATAAACCCCTTAATTAAACAAATTCAACGCCGGCATATCCGGTCATGGTTCCAGAAACATTCTCAAGATACATCCTGCCTTCAGTCCACAACCCTTTCCCTGACTCAAAATAACTTCCAGCATCAAAGTAGTTGTTAGTCAGGTTTACATCAAACTCCATTGCTCCGCAGCGGTTTGTGGTAAGACCAGAGTCGACGAGCAATATCGCATCAGTGGCAACAGCGAAAACCAGCGGGTTAACCCATGCGGCATTATCTTTCACCGCATACAAGCGGTACTGAACGTTAGATGCCCTTACTGAAGGGTGCTTGAACATTATAAGCTTTGACGGACTTGTTCCAAAGGGCATTTTCCATTTAATGTTGGTAAATGCTGATGCCCCGCGATCAAGGTTATATACGAGCCTATTTGCCTGAGTATACGTAAGACCTACCCCGCGTTGATGATAGGTAGGGCTTCTGTAAGTCATAAAACCGAGCGCATCAATCGTATACGAGCCGCCTGGATCGGTCATTGTGTTTTCTATAAACACTGGACATGTGTATCTGTCATCATACGCGCCATATATTGTTGATGTTCCCTTACGATAAGTGAACCCGAAGCTGTTTTTTATATTTACGGAGCCATACGCCTGATAATACCCATCAGCTCCGATAAACGCACCGGTTATTCCTGTTGTTGGGTTAAGGACGGTCTCAAGAGTGCCAGAAAGTACTTTTGAGTTTGTTACAATGATGTCTGTTTTGCCACCAAAATCAGCAAGCTTCAAGGTTTGTCCAAAAGCAAGAACTACAACCTCAGAAAGTATAATTGTTCCTTTTGTTGCGAAGCTTGACGCAACTGGCTTCATAATTGTTCCGTTATGCCCAGCCCTCATCTCCAGTCGAGAATCTTTCATGGAAAGCTTTCCTGCCTGCCATAGATCAGTACTTCCAACAACCTGGATGCACTCGTAAAGAACCCCTTTCCCAACGAAGCTACCACCAAAAATCTGGATAGTTATACCGGCCTCATCGCGTATAAAAGTGTAGTTCTCGCCAGGGTCATCGTTCTCGATGTCAGAAGAGACAAGAGTCAAATCAACAGCCTGAATGTTTTGTATTAGGAATGTTGTCCGGCAGTTCCTAAACCGCGTATTAAAGAATAGGCATTCGGACAGATAGGCATGTGTGGCCCCGACAGTAGGCTGCTCGCTGGTAAGGATGACGCCTGTTTTGAAGCCGAAAACGCGGACGTTTCTTGTTCCATCCTTGTAGTGTGAAAATGGGTCAGGATTTGTAAGCGAATCAGTCGCCCTCATAAAAGTTGAGGTGCCATATGCCGCTGGGTTATCGGTAATGAACATATCTTCGAATATGTTATTCGATGTTGTTCTAAGTAGGTCAAACATAACCCTGTCAACAACCACATTTTGAAAGCGAAGCTCTGTTAGGCGTTCACCAGATCCGAAAAACTTTATGGAATAGCTGTCATTCACGGTGATCGTATTGGTAAGCAGGTAGCTGCCTTGTGTGCAATCAACACGCACCTTGTTTGCAATGGCATAATCAACTGCATCCTGAAAAGGCCCGGTATCATCAGCCACAAGATCTCCGACAGCTCCGTAGTATTCTGGCTGTACATCAACAAAATTGATTCTCTTGTAATAAAACGATCCGACCGAAGAGTTGACAGTGCATCCATTATCATCTGTGGAAGATCCGATAAGAGTTCTAAATACGCCGCCACCAACGCCATAAATCGTATGACCAAGAACCATAATCTGCTGGTCAACTTTAGGAAATGGAAAGTCTCTCAGCTCTTGCAGGGTTTTTACCGTCATAACAAGAGACGAAAGTATCGAAGCGGTAAGCACAGCTGCGACATTTTCGTTGTAATAGATTTGCTGAAGGTTTCTATCAAGAACCTTTAATGAATAAAACTCTTCAGCTAATTTCAGGACAACAGGCGATCCATTATACATTGGTACGCCGCCAGCCCCTGTTCTTATAGGCTGTGGTAGCAGAACTTCAGTCCCATCCTCTTGCTGACCATATACATCGAACTGGTTAGCTGGTATTTCTGGGTCAAGATCTTCAACACCTATATAAATATAAGCGTTCCATAGCGGCTTACCCTGGGAGTCGTTAGGGTAGTAATCATAAGGGAGCATTGCGTTGTTCATGTGACACCTTTTTGGTTTGGTTTACGGTGTAGATTTACTGCGCGGTTGTAGATACTGTTGCTATCCTATTAAGTTCTGATTCAAGCTTTGCGGCCAGCTTTTCAAATTCCGTAGAACCCTTTTGCACTGATGACATTCTTGCCATCAAATCCCTTATAGCCGGTGATTCGTAGGCTTTTGCTAGTATTGCATAACCTGCAAATCCCGCTGTTCCAGCACCTCCAGTAGTTCCAATGTCAGCCATAACAGCCACAGGGGCGCCAAGCTGTAGCGCACTCTGTCCTGTAGGAGTTAAAACAGATGCCTTCCCAGCCTCCCTGGTGTAATCAAGGTATTTTATCAGCCCATTAAGATCTGCACCCTCTCTGCCCCTAAAAAAGACTGACTGCTGCTCTCTTAGCTTTTTCATCTCACGCAAAAACGCATCAGGGCTTCCATCGGATCTCTCAGCAGCTTTGTTTATTATGGCCGCACGGGCATTTTTTCTGCCAGCAGTATCCAAAGATGAATAAAGTGTTCTTATTTCACTTCTGTCATTACTAAAAAGCATTTTTGATGCTTCTTCTGGCTTAACCTGACCTTTATTAAATATATTTTTAAGCTTTGTTTTCTTTATTTCATTGGCCTCTCTAGCCCATACAGCATCTGCCTGACGCATTGATGCGGCCGCACCAGGGCCCAACGTATTTTTTACCGCATTTGTTATGTCATATGTCATTGAATTGTATACAGAATCAATAATTCTCTGTTCTGTATCATTAATTGCCATT
>CAMLRJ010000154.1 GCA_946482345.1 uncultured Cellvibrio sp. | reverse complement strand
TCACTGCCATGTGTCCGCGGTGGTGATTGGTGATGATGAAATAAGAATAGGATAACCGTTGCTCTACAGGGTAGGTGTTATCGTCGGCATTAATGGCAAAGTAAGGTTGGAATATGTCCAGTTGTTCATCGGCGGATAAACATTTGCCGTTGTGCCTAACTTTGATCCAAAGCGAATCAAAAAACTCACTGATTTCGATGTGAATTTCGGGCGACTTGGTGTTCTCTATAGCTTTGAGTGCATAAAAAGAACTACGCAATAAACGCACAAACACTTGTGATAATTCGGCTGCAAAACAGGAAACGCTGGTCACTTTTTCACTGTATTGTCGGGAAACTTTAATCGATTCGAATGTAAAACCATCAATATCCGAGAATAATTTTCTTGTCAGTTCAATCGCGTTATCCATCACCGGGCGTAAATCAGCCAGTTGTTTTTCATCGCGGTGGCTATGTGCTAACTCCAATAAATTATTGGCAATCGCCGATGCTTGTTGCCGACTTTTTTCGGCGGTGTTGATAGTAGAAATTAACAATGATTTGGTGTCTTCCGGAAGTTGGGTTAATTGTTCTTTGGTGGCTGACAATGAAGTAGAAATATTTTGTAAAGGTGAGTTGATATCAAATGCCATAGCCGATGCCAGCTCGCCCATTGCAGAAATTTTGTCGCGTTCGGCCAATTTGGTTTCTGCCTTGACTTGTTTGGTCACATCATCAATCAATATTACAAGTCCTGATTCATTTTTGTTGTGCAATGAATAAAACGTAATATCAAAACTGTATTGACCTTGCTGGCTGTGTTTGATGGTAGTGGTTTCTTTTGAGTCAAACACTGCTTTTACTTGCTCGGGTGTGAAAGTAATTGCGGGGTAAACTTCCCACAAATTTTTTCCGAGTACCACATTGAGTGGTCTACCGGTAATTTCTTCAGCAACGCGATTCCACTGTGTAATTTCCAGCTTTTCATTCAAACCAATTAACATCAATGGCATTGAATCGACAATATTGGTGATATAGGCTTCGCGATTTTGTAATTGTTCGGTTGTTTCTTGTAAAACCGCAGTACGTTTGGCGACACGGTCTTCCAATGTTGCTTTCATATCGCGCAATTCACGATTGGATTTGGATAAGCGTCGCTGTGCAAAAATCAAAAATAAAATCGTAATCGATAAAATAATAATCAATACACCACTGGAAAAATTGGCTACATATTGCCAACGTGTTGAGCCATCGGCATTTCGAAATACATCCAATACGCCCGCCATTACCGGAATGCTGAATGTCAACGTAAAAAGGGTCGCAAGAAAATAGCTAAACAATGTTTTCATGGATTTATCTTCATCAATCGATAGTTGTGCGATTCTAACGGATAACAGGGGTTAAATCGACTCGTCTGTTTGTCCGAAAGCTCTGACAAATGCATGTTGTTCAGAACCTTTTATCGGACGATATAAAACAGCGGAGCGACCACGACCGCTTTCGGCCATGCCTTCACCGACTTCTTCCAGAAGTTCAACATTTTGGATGCGTCGCCTGAAAGATTTTTTATCCAATTCCCGTCCTAAAATTTCTTCAAATGCTTGCTGAAGTTGGGTGAGTGTAAACGGCGAATTAATTGTAAAGACTGGCAATAAAGAGTAACCGGTTTTTGCGCGTAATCTTTCGCGTGCAAGTTGAATCAACTCGGAATGGTCAAAGGCTAATGATAGTTTTAATGCTGCATCCAAAGGCCACCAGCGCGCATCACGTACACTGGCAACATATTCTGCTGTAGGTGCGAAAGGAATCAGCGCCATATAAAGCGCCGTAACCGACCAGCCGCGCGGGTCGCGTTTGTTATTGCCAATAGTGCACACTTGTTCAAGGTGAGGTGCTTTTACACCGGTTTTTTCTGTTAGTTTGCGTAGAGCAGTTGCACCCAGATCCTTATCTTGTTTTAAATCAATAAAACCGCCCGGCAAAGCCCAGCGATCTTTATGTGGGAAATCTGCCCGTTCAATCAACAGAATATGCAATTTGCCATTGATCAGCGTAAATATGGCAAGATCAACCGAAACCAGTGGCACATCATAGTCATGAATGTTGTAGTGTTTCAGATATTCTTTTTCAGTTGTATACATAATTACAGATTCGATTTAAATATGAGACTTGTTAATTGGTGGCCAATAGCCAATAATAAGTGGCCGACTCACGCTGCAAACAGTGTATCAATAAAAGCATGATCGGCGATATGTCAGTGATTAGTGGGATAGACCTGCAAAACCAGACTTTTATGCCATTCCATTCGCAAGGGGCTTGCAATGAACAATTTTGACTTCACAATTTTTATCGGGCGTTTTCAGCCATTTCATGCCGGGCATTTGTATGTTGTTAAAGAAGGACTCAAACAGGCTAATCAACTTATTTTATTGATAGGTTCTGCATGGCAACCACGAAATACACGTAATCCCTGGCGTCATCAGGAGCGTGAAGAAATGGTTCGTGCATGTTTGACCCCGGAAGAAAATAAGCGATTACTTTGTCTACCTTTAATGGATGTGCCTTACAACGACGAAATTTGGGTCAGGAATGTGCAGTCAACAGTGAATGGATTGATCACGGCGCATTATTCAAAACCCCATCAACCGGCGAAAATTGCTTTGATTGGTCATAAAAAAGATCAATCAGGATTTTATTTAAATCTTTTTCCACAATGGAGCAGTATTGGCGTTGATAACTTTAAAAATATCAGTGCAACCCCCTTGCGTGAAAAGTATTTTACTGATGTCTATTCAGACGTGTTGGATCAGTGGCATAAAGAAAAAATTTTGCCAGATGCAGTTGTTAACTGGTTAAAAAACTTTGCAGAAACCAATGCTGCACATGAACAGGTTCGCGAGGAGATCCAGTTTATCAATAAATACAAAAAGGCGTGGAGCCAGGCGCCTTATGCGCCAACTTTTGTGACTGTTGATGCGGTAGTTGTGCAATCAGGCCATGTATTGTTAGTCGAAAGAGGGGCAAATCCAGGAAAAGGTTTATGGGCATTACCTGGCGGATTTGTCGAACAGGATGAACGATTGCAAGATGCTTGCTTGCGTGAATTGCGAGAAGAAACCAAATTAAAAGTCCCTGCACCGGTTTTGCGAGGTTCAATTAAAAAACATGGCGTGTACGACGATCCTTTTCGCTCCGCTCGTGGTAGAACAATTACCCACGCTTTTTACATAGAACTTGAACCCAATGCCGAATTACCCAAAGTAAAAGGTTCTGACGATGCGAAAACGGCCAAATGGATACCACTCAGCGAAATAAATTCGGAAACTATGTTCGAAGATCATTATTTTATTATTGAAGATATGCTGGGAGCTATGTGATTGATTTAAAGAAATACTGTAAAAATTAGACATGAATTGATATAGGAAAATTAAGATTATGCTTGAAGATAGGCAACAAGATATGGATCGTGTAATTGGCAGCCTGGTTGGATTAGCTTGTGGTGATGCGGTTGGGACCAGTCTGGAGTTTATGCCGCGTGGAAGTTTTACGCCCATAACAAAAATGGAAGGCGGTGGGCCTTTTAAATTATTGCCGGGACAATGGACTGACGATACCTCAATGGCTTTGTGTTTAGCTGAAAGTTTATTGTATAGAAATGAATTTGATGCGATTGATCAAATGAATCGTTATTGTAATTGGTATCAACATGGTTATCTGAGTTGTACGGAAGAATGTTTTGATATTGGTATGACAGTCGCGGGTGCATTAAAGGATTATTTAAAAACCGGAAATCCGTATAGTGGTTCAGTTGATGAACGTTCGTCTGGTAATGGATCTTTAATGCGAATTGCTCCGGTGGCTATTTTCTACAGAAACAGACCCGATGAATTAATTAAATATGCAGCAGAGAGTTCACGGACAACTCACGGGTCCTCTGAGTGTATCGATGCTTGTCGGTATTTTTGTCAGTTATTAGTGCATGCATTTATTGCAAAAGATAAAAAAGATTTAATCAATATTGGGTATTCGGCTACAACTGCAAAAATCAAATCAATTGCTCAAGGCGATTTTTTAAATAAATCTTACACGCAAATTAAAGGCAGTGGATATGTTATCGAAAGTCTTGAAGCTGCTCTTTGGTGCTTTCATAAGGCTTCCAGTTTTGAAGAAGCTATATTATTAAGTGCTAATCTGGGAGACGATGCAGACACAACAGCTGCTATTTGTGGCCAAATTGCAGGTGCCTTTTATGGTCTTGATGCGATACCTGACGATTGGTTAAAAAAATTGGCATGGTGTGAATATATTATTGAAACCGCGCAGAAGCTCTATGAAAAAGATCAGGGGTAGATATGAGATTAAGGAAACTGATTATATTGTTAATTGCAGGGACAATATGCATTCCTGTAACAGCCGAAGAAATCGAAGAATTAATTATTACACGCATATATTCTGCCAGTGATTCTTCGCCAGTGACTTATCAGGATATTGATAAAACACAAATGCAATCGGTAATTCAATTGCAGGAAGCTTCATTTTTTCTGCAAAAAACACCCTCTATTATTTCTTATTCCGATGCTGGATCTTATCAGGGTTATTCCTATTTTCGTTTGCGCGGTATTGATCAAATCCGTATCAATATGACCCTGGATGGTATTCCATTAAATGAACCTGAAGATCAGGGCGTTTATTTTTCCAATTACCCCGGCATATTTAATTCATTGGATAATATTCAAATTCAGCGAGGTGTTGGGACATCCCAAAATGGAACAGCGAGTTATGCAGGAACTATTCAGTTACGGTCGATGGATTTGAAGCAGTCTAAACGCACAGAGTTGGAAACCAGTGTGGGGTCTTTTGATACTTTTTCCGGTTCTGTTGAGCATTTATCCGGTGTGGAAAATGGAAAAGGTTTTTATGTCAATCTGTCAGGTGTTTCAAGTGATGGCTATAAATTTCATTCGGGTAACCAATCACATTCGATTTTTCTAAGTGGAATGTCTGAAGACACAGACGGAGCATGGCGAGCTTTGGCTTTTAGTGGAAAACAGGAAAATGAATTGGCCTGGGTAGGTGTTGATCTCGATTCGATTAATCGCAATCGACGTAATAATGCCAATACAGAACAAGAAAATGACCGATATGAGCAGTCTTTGATTTCAATTGCTCGAGAGCAAAAAATCAATGAGGAACTACAACTGGAAGTTCGCGGTTATTTCAATAAGTTGCACGGCAGCTATGATTTCGATTTTAATAATTTCATTGGATTGCCCAGTACCAATGAATTGTATAACTATAAATTGAATGCGGATTTTTACGGCATCTATTCCAATATTCATTATCGTCAAACAAATTTTGATATCTCATCCGGTGTTCATATTAATCAATACAAAAGAACACATATTGGCTCAGAAAAAAATGTGGGTGAGCTTTATGAGAATGCAGGTTATAGAGACAGTTATTCATTTTTTATAAAGTCTAACTATTATCTTGATGATCTGACATTATTCGCTGACATCCAATATCGTTATACCGATTTTGATTACAAAGGAACAGTTAAATTCGAACAGTTGGATTGGTCTTTTGTGAATCCCCGAATAGGGCTCAGCTACCAATTAAATGATGCACTTTTGTATTACAGCCTGGGCAAAACCGAGCGTGAACCTACACGAACAGATCTATTCGCCGGTATGGATAATCTGGAATTGGACGATGACGGCGAACCGATTTTATCCATAGTGGAACCTGAAAAGGTAATCGATCATGAATTGGGTGTACGTTTTCAAAGTGAAAATATTGATCTGGACGCCAATATTTTCTATATGGATTTTGAAAAAGAAATTACCTTAAGTGGCAGTTTTGGTCCTAATGGTTTGTTATTAAATCAGGATGTTGATAGCAGTCTAAGAAAAGGGTTTGAGACCAGTTTTGAATGGCAGTTGAATTCTATGTTGCGTTGGAAAAATTCTGCTACTTATATGAAGGCTGAAGTTAAGGATCAACAACAATCGTTTCATCCTGTGATGACGCCTGAAAAAGTTGTTTTTAGCACACTTGAATATGCCAGCGGTAAGCTGACTGCAGGTATTGAAGCGCGTTATCAGAGTGAATCCTGGATCAATTTGTCCAATACGGCGAAAGTGCGCGGTTTTTCTCTGTGTAATAGTTATTTTCGATATCAAGTAGATAATGTGGAATGGAAGCTGGTTATTAATAATCTGTTTGATAAATCCTATTTAACCTCCGGTATTATCAATGCCAGTGGTGATCCTGCTTATTTTGTTGGCGCTCCTGTCAATTACAGTCTCGCAATCAAGGCTGCTTTTGAATGAATTTATTGGATATTAATTTAATTGCGTTTTCTGTAATGGATTCTCAGGTTAGTTATCTGGAGTTGATGGCTACCTTTTTTGGTTTGATATCTGTCTATTTTGCAACCAAGGAAAATATTTTAACCTGGCCTACAGGAGTTATTAACGAGTTTGGATTTTTTTTCCTGTTTTTTCAAGTTAACTTGTATGCCGGTATGTTGCTGCAAATACTATTTTTTATAGTCACACTTTATGGTTGGTATTTTTGGAAAAAAATAAAAACGGAACGTTCAGTCGTGAATATCAAGCAATTACAACTGATCTGGCTGATTATATCGATAGTTATGGGTACTTTTATTTTTAATTTTCTGGTTTCCCATTTACATCTGTTGATTCCCGGCATTATTAAACAACCTGCGGTGCAGTCTGTGTTGGATTCTCTGGTTGCAGTCACCAGTATAGCTGCGACTTATCTGCTCGCAAAAAAAATACTCTTTGCCTGGGTGTTATGGATTCTGGTTGATCTGATGAGTATTGGTTTGTTTGTATCACAGCAACTTTATCTGGTTGCTATTGAATACAGTATTTTTATGATGATGGCTATTTACGGCTATATTTGTTGGAGAAAACACTGTGTTCAATAAAGGATTTGTTTTCGGAAAGTTTTATCCGCTGCATAAAGGCCATTTGGCGATGATTCAATTTGCTAAAAGCCATTGCGCAGAATTATTTGTACTGGTTTGTTGCAGTGATAAGGAAATTATTCCTGCCGAAATACGTGGTAACTGGTTGTGCGAAGAATTCGCGCATGATAAGTCCATTCATATAATTGAATATTCCTATGACGAATCAAATCTACCCAATACATCGGTATCAGATAGAGCTGTCTCCCGCATTTGGGCATCAGAATTTACATCGCTATTACCTGATGTTGACCTACTGGTGACATCTGAAATCTACGGTGATTATGTTGCAGAATTCATGAATATCCAGCACAAGATGTTTGATGTTAATCGATCCAGACAAGCTATATCTGCATCGTCAATACGCGACAATATGATTCTTCATTGGGATTTTCTTCCTGATTCTGTTAAACGATTTTTTCAAAAAATAATTATTATTTCGGGCACTGAATCTACAGGTAAGACCACATTGGCTAAATACTTGGGTAGTAGTTTTCCAGCGATTGTAGTGGAAGAGGTAGCTCGTGAATTAATAGCCGATTCCAATCATTTTACGGAAGACGATTTAATTAAAGTGGCCGAAGCCCATGCAGATGCAATTTTAGTTGCCAAACAACGACTCAATCCTTTTGTGATAATTGATACTGATGTTTACATCACCCAATCCTATGCAGATTTTGCGCTGGGTAAG
>CAMLRJ010000153.1 GCA_946482345.1 uncultured Cellvibrio sp. | reverse complement strand
ATAAATATTGGCTGTACGTCCTCGATCAATTCCATCTCCATCAGCAAAATGCCATTGCTCTTGTACTTGTTCTGTAGATGTTTTTACTTCAATTAAAAATAATCCAAGACCCAGAATGGAATTTTCATCGAAATACCATTCAGTAGTACTGTTGTACACATTTGCATACCAGGGTTTGATGTATGGATTACCGTCATTGTTGCCGCCACCCACACAACTCACTGATTCATTACGTGTTTGGCCCCCGCCAACCGGGATTGGAATCGGATCTCCATTTTCATCAAGCTTGTCGCATTGTTGATACCACAGCACCAACCCTGAACCCACATTGTTCAAATCATTTCGAGAAGTTGTTCTTGCTGCTCCCAATCGAACAATCCAATCTTCGCTCGGCATAAAATTAATATTAACTGAAGGTAAAAAGTCATTGAATGAATGTTCAATAGTTTCTTTTTCTGCAACAAATGCAATTTTTTGCCAATCGTCGTAACCTATCGAATTGAATTTATCCAAAACATCAGGCACTACCGTTCGAATGACAGTGCGGTCTGTTTTAATAAACTGAGTTCCGATATTGCCTGAATAAGGTATGCCAAATATTCCTTCTTCATTATTGAAATTAAGCTGTACGAATGCTGTTGAAGTTGCTTCAGTAACGTCGTAGTCATAACCAGGGTCAACCGCTGTTTTTGTTCCTGGATATAATCGATTCATAAAATCCAGAGGATTATCCCAATCAGCGGGGTTTAACGATGACACCCCGGTTTTGAATCCTTTAATTGGACCGAAGTCATTAAACACCACTGTGTTAGCAGCAGAGAATCCGTTATCCACCAAACCATTTTCCAACAACTTCGTAGGTTCTTCAGTGAAATCAAATTTTCTCCATTCCGGATATTTTTGCCAGATTTGATTTCCAGTTCGTAATTTATATCGTTTATCAACAGGGACCCGCGGATCATCCCAGTTTGAAAAACGGGCGGTAGGTGTTACGTAATAAAATTTTGCATAATCTGCCTGGCGCTCTGCATAACGCAGCCCACCCTCAACTGATTCAAACCAGTTATCGTCGAAACTATATTTCGCATCAACACGAGCAACATTCAAGGTTGCATTGGTATCATTACCATCTGCAAATCCTTGATACTGTTTTAACAAATCAGTATCGGATAGGTCATCAACAAAACTGAATGATGGAACATCTTTTGAGTAGTCGATTGTGACATCATAAATATGAAGCGGATCTTTACCAGAAATACCATCATTATCTTCCCACAACCATGCTGGTGTTCCTTGTTGGAATCTCGCATTTCGATAATGCTTTTCTGCTTCCGCATAAATGTAACGAGCACTTGCTTCAAAATTATCATCGTTGGTGTAATTCAATTGTAAATTTGTATTCAGCGCACCCGTACGATTACTTTCATTGGTTGAATTGGTTTGAAAATCTGCTGCATTTATATGTGCAACTTTTAATGAATGCAAAGTGCGATTTTGAGTTTGCCCATTAGAATCCACATAAGAGAAATCTAAAGAATCACCAAATTGTGAATCGGGTAATAGAACGTTATACAGCTGTTCGTCATAACCGATCAGCGCATCGTTGGTTCCAGCGCGAGGCGCCCTTACACCATTCACTTCGTAATAATTTGGATTGGTATTGGCATTAAATGCGATATTAACGCCTCGATCATACTGTGCCATGCTGGTGTAGAACACATCGCCCCTCAATGTAAATCCATCGGCGACTTTCGATTCAAAAGTGAATGCACCTCCTTCTCGCTCCCTGTCCATGTAATTGCTTTTTGCGCCGAAGCTTTCGGGTGTTAAATACCAATCATTAACTGTGTCCGAATCGCCATCAAAATCCAGCGGATCTCTTGGGATACCTCCACGCCGATCAAGAAATGCCAATCGTGCATTTTCCCACATAGAATAATTGGCATTGAATGTAGTTGAGTTGAACGCTGAGGCTGTAAACGCAAACACATCATCAAAGTTATTTCCAATAAAAATACTGACATTATGATCAGGATTACGGCGACTGATTGACCCATCTTCATTAGTTTTTTTATCAGACAGCTGACCGGATGCCCCCTCTATTCTTGCCCTCACCAACCATTGAGTTAGCGATAACGGACTCAGGGTCTTGAGATCTACAACACCAGATATGCCTCCAGCAAGTACAGAAGCGGACTGTGACTTATAGACATCCGCTCCTGAAATAAGACCGGGCGGAACATCGGAATAGTTGGCGCCAACTCCTGTAATAGTCCAAGGGCTTAAAAATTGTTCTCCGTTCAAGGTTGTCAGCACCTGTGGCATACCCCTTACGTTGAGACTGGTTCCTTCGTTGGCCTCACGTGTAATTTGCACCCCGGTTACACGTTGCAATGAGTCTGTGATAGTCGTATCCGGCAACTTACCTATGTCTTCTGCCACAATTGAATCTACGACAACTGCAGACTGGCGTTTTATATCAATCGCCTTGGCTTGCGAAGCTCGTACACCAGTTACGACTATCTCTTCCTCTTCGGCCACATCATCCTGAGCGAATGTAATCGAACTCAACAAAACACCACTGATAGCCACTACAAGCGCTTTTTTACGCAGATGCGCAATATTCCGAGCCATAAGAAACACCTCTAAATTGTCATAATTATTTCTTTTTTGAATAACCCGATTGGGTTATTTTTATCATAATCAATTGTTTTTATTTACTTTTTTAACAAGTTTAATTTTCTCACCGTTATTTTCATTCTGTTTTTAAATCACCACCTCTTCCTTTGTGCGACAAGTCACATATTAGAAAATATATGTAACCGGTTACCAGATAAATCTTTTAAAAAAATTATAATCCTGCAAATTGAGTATTATTTTCACGCATAGCTGGTAACACTCAGGTAACACTTTGCAAGCCACGATTTGCACCAATAGAAAACATGCAAAGGATTTTTTAGCCCTAAATAAATGCAGCTTTTTAAAATTTCATTGCTTCATACTTGGGCACAATCTCTTTTTTTGTGGAAACACTTCCCCTTTTCAGGCTTGGCATAGTGATTGCTGAAACGGATTCAAGGCTGAATGGCCGTTTCTTTTCACATCATGAGTTTATTGCTATGTCACAACGACTGAATTTTCTCGACTTTTCAAACAAATCTGTGGCGACTTTGCATTTCACCTGGTTTGCTTTTTTTCTCACATTCGTTATGTGGTTTAGTCTTCCACCACTGAAACCATTAATTACTGCTTCACTGCAACTCACACCACAGCAATGGGCTGCGCTTCTGACATTGAACGTTGCCCTGACAATTCCTGCGCGAATTGTGGTGGGTAGTCTGGTGGATAAATTTGGCCCGCGCGCTATTTACAGCATGTTGTTGTTTGTATCGGGTTGTGTACTGATTGCATTTTCTTTTGCGCAAAGTTTTGAACAAGCTGCTTTGTTTCGTTTTTTATTGGGATTTGTTGGAGCCGGATTTGTGATCGGCATTCGTTTGGTTGGTGAATGGTTTCCTGCACGTCAAGTCGGTTTGGCCGAAGGCATTTACGGTGGCTGGGGCAACTTCGGCGCTGCTGCTGCCGGTTTCCTTTTACCTTTTTTAGCGATTCACGTATTTGGTGGTGATGATGGCTGGCGTTATGCGATGACAACTGCCGGTGTGATTGCGATGATTTATTCAGGATTGTTTTACGCGCGCGTTCGCAACACACCGAAAGGTTCTACTTATTTCAAACCCAAAAAATCCGGCGGACTTGAAGTGAGTAGCAAACGTGATTTTTGGTTTTATGTCATTTTAAATGTCCCGATGTACTTAATCCTTGCAGTGTTGGCTTGGAAAATGTCACCCAGTAATTTGGGGCTGCTAAGTCAGGCAATGACTTACATTATGTATGTGATTCTACTTGCATTATTTGTATTTCAATTTTCACAAATTTATCGCGTTAACAAAGACATGTTGAAAAATGGTGTTGCTGACCATGACAAATATGAATTCAAACAAGTAGCCATATTAAGTTGGGCCTATCTCGCGACTTTTGGTTCTGAAATTGCGGTTGTCTCTGTGTTGCCTGCATTTTTTATGGATACATTTACTGGTCTCAGCGTTTCACAGGCCGCGATGCTCGGTGGTTCTTTTGCGTTTATGAATTTGGTTGCACGCCCGGGCGGTGGTTGGTTCAGTGATAAATTCGGTCGTCGTTTCAGCATGAGTATTATTCTTGCCGGTGTCACATTGGGTTATCTTTTGCTTTCACAAATCAATGCAAGTTGGCCACTGGCGTTGGCATTCCTGGCGGTGTTTATTTGCTCCCTGTTTGTTCAAGCAGGATGCGGTGCAGTGTTTGCCGTAGTACCACTCATCAAACGCCGTATGACCGGTCAAATTGCCGGACTTGCAGGTGCTTATGGTAATGTGGGTGCGCTGTTCTTTTTAACCATGAATACGTTCATCGGCATTCATTATTTTTTCTACATGTTGGCAATAGCTGCAGTGATAGGTTTGGTGTTCGTTCAATTTTTACGTGAACCCAAAGGGCACGTAGTCGAAGTGAATGAAGATGGCAGCTTGCAAAAAATAGAAGTGTCTTGATAAATTTTTTATTGATCATGCCCGCGTTATGCGGGCATTGTTTTTTTACTTTGAGTAAAAAATTATGGATCATTTGCAATCGCATTTGGAAATCAGTTTCGCACAAAAAAGTGAAGCCGGAATTAAACCTGAAAACCAGGATACTGTCGGTGCTCGCATTCCCGATGGCAATTTATTAACAACAAAAGGGATTGCTATTGCAATTGCAGACGGAGTCAGTAGTAGCACAGCCGCGCGCGAAGCCAGTCAAACTGCTGTCGCCGGATTTCTAACAGATTACTACGCAACACCCGACACCTGGCGCACACAACAATCCGCCATTCGTGTGATTCAATCCTTAAATTCCAGCTTGTGGGGGCGCAGTCAAAATTCTATTTATGGCGAAGGTTATCTCACGACATTTTCTGCCTTGATTTTAAAAGGCGATACCGGATTTATTTTTCATGTGGGTGATACCCGTGTTTATCGTTTGCGCGAAAATAATCTTGAATTATTAACTCGCGATCACACACAACGCATTGATCGTCACACCACACATTTAAGCCGTGCAATGGGCGCTGACCCTTATCTTGAAGTGGATATGCACAGTTTTGAATTGAGCATAGGTGATATTTTTATTCTGACCAGCGATGGCATTCATGAAGCTATTTCTGCGAATGATTTTAAAAAATTAATTGTGGAGTATCAGCAAAATCCGGATTTCCTCACAACCAAAGCACTGGAACTGGCAATGGAATGCAAGAGTCAGGACAACCTCAGCATTCAGGTGTTACGCCTTGACAAAATTGGCACCACCACACAAACCGATGCTATTCAGGTGTTATCCCGCTTGCCATTTCCGCCGCCGCTGATCCCGGGTAATGTTATTGATGGATTGAAAGTCAAAAGAATTTTGCATGAATCAACCCGCAGCCAGGTGTATCTGGTAGAAGATGCAAACAAAAATCTTTTGGTGATGAAAACACCTTCAATTTTATATCAGGACGACAAAGCCTATACCGAACGATTTGTGATGGAATCCTGGATTGGCGCACGCATTCAAAACTCTGCGGTTGTGCGCATAATTCCCGCACCGGAATCTCGCTCTTATTTGTATTATCTGACCGAATATATTGCAGGACAAACACTCACCTCTTTATTAAAAGAGCGCGGCATATTATCGATTGTTGATGCGGTGGAATTAATCGAACAAATCATTCGCGGCATTCGCGCTTTTCATCGCAAGGATACTTTGCATCAGGATATTAAGCCGGACAATATTGTGATCGGCAGCAGAGGCCCGGTAATTGTCGATTTCGGTTCATGCTGGATTGCAGGTGTTGCAGAAATAGGTTCAAGTATTGAGCGCGATAAAATATTGGGTACCGCAGACTATTCTGCACCTGAATATCGCTACGGTGGGAAAACCGGGCCAGCGTCCGATCAGTTTTCACTGGCCGTTTTACTCTATGAAATGCTGACCGGAAAATTACCTTACGGAACCTCATACGCATCTGCATTTGATTTTAAAAGCTTTCAACGATTGCATTATATTTCCGCAATGAAACATAACCCGCTGGTTCCTTTCTGGTTAGATAAAGCGTTGGAAAAAGCACTCAATATTAATCCGGATGGACGTTATGAAGCACTTTCAGAATGGCTGCAGGATTTGAAACGCCCAAATCCCAATTGGTTAAATGCCCGCGCCCAACCTTTGCTGGAGAAAGATCCATTATTATTTTGGAAAATAACAGCAATATCGGGCTGGTTACTCGTGGTGGTGTCAGGTTATTTTCTGTTGTCCTGAAAAGTAAAAAGGCACCGATGAGTGCCTTTTTATGTTTGCGTGTGTTTTGATTTTCAATGAGACAAATCAAATATAGAAATTTCATCCCTTAATGATCGTATCAGCTGTCCATCGACTACTGGACCCTGAACTTTTTGCATTTTACCCACACTGCTGCCCGTTGTTGCGCACACGCCCGTATTTCTAAAGTTTAATGCTGTTGATAAAACTGCTTCATCAGGATCACCCAAAGCACGTGTTAAATCATCATTAACTTCACACCCCTTTACTAAATCCAATCCATTATCAGAATTGGATGGTACAAAACCATCAGAATACTCACCAAAACCTTTGGCATTAACTCCGGTGAACTGAATGGTGTAGTAAGTTGTTCCGCAATTATCTTCTGGCGTAAAACCGTAGGGTTTGCCACAGGTGGAATCGCCGATCAGAAACACTTCCACTCCGGCACCGCGCAAACTATTCACAATCAATTCACTGGCAGAGCAGGTACCTGATGTGGTTAACACATACACACGATCGAGATTTAACGTTGGCAGATTATTATTTTTGTTCACCCCATAAAGACCCACAGTGGTGAAACTGTAAGGAGCTTCTTTCTCATATTGATCATTGGCAACATACTGGATAAAGGTTTTTCCCGATACATTAGTACCACCAATCATGTAAGCAACCATGGACGCAATAGAAATTAACCCGCCACCGTTGTAACGTAAATCCAAAACCAGATCACTGACACCTTCGGCCTGAAGATCCTGAATGGCATCCACCCATTCATCCTGAGCATTCTCAATAAAAGTATTGAATTGGATATAGCCGACTTTGGCATCGCCCTGTGTGATGACATTGGTAACCGGTACCGCTGTAACATCAACCACGGCAGACACCAAAGTAACTGTGTAGCTGGTTGTTTCATCTGCATGCTGCAAAGTAAAGGAATGCGCTTCGTTGAGCGCATCAGGGAAGAGGGCGCCATTTAATGTGTTGATGCCAGCATTGGTGTTATCGGAAATCAAACTGACATTATCCAGTTCAAGAATTTGATCCCCACGTCTGATGCCTGCATTAGCTGCCGGTGATCCCGGTTCCACATCAGACACAAAAAAACTACGTGGTGGAATAGTTGAAAAGACTTTTAGATGCAGCCCATAACCATAAGTCATGCCTGCTTCCCAGGCTTCTGAATCTTCTGTTGGTTCATAAAAATGGAAATTATCTTTTGGTTTTCCAGAAGATGTTTTTGCACTGGTTTTTAATTTGTCGAAGTAAATCTGCGGCGAATCATTGTTGGCCGGG
>CAMLRJ010000152.1 GCA_946482345.1 uncultured Cellvibrio sp. | reverse complement strand
CACAAGTGAGTTCATTTGAAGTGACGATTGATGGCAGGGTATTAATTAATAATGGTCAAACCACTTTTGATATCACCTCGCATATTTAAGGCGGAAAACTCGGTGGTCTGGTTGATTTCCGTGAAACTGTATTGCGTCCTTCCATGAATGATTTGGGAAGGTTGGCGATAGTATTTGCCGATCAATTCAATACCCAACAATCACGAGGTTTGGATCTTGATGGCGAATACGGTGCGTCGATTTTTTCAGATTACAACGAAGAAACCTTGGCATTCGATCGTGTTGTACACGGTGATAATCCACCACCTTATGATCGCTTGATCAGTGTGACGATTGAAGACACAGCCTTGTTGCAATCCAGTGATTATGCGTTTGAGATTATTCCCAATACCAATAATTTTATGGTCACTCGAAAAAGTGATGGCAAAATTGTTGAGCAAGGTATGTTGACCGGCGCTTATCCGCGCGATATCAGTTTTGATGGAATTACTTTGCATTTACACGGTGGTTCATTTCAGGGTGGTGATGAATTTACTTTGACGCCGACCCGTGCAGGCGCACGCGATATTCGCAGTTTAATTACACGCGCAGAAGATTTTGCGTTTGCTGTTCCTGTGCGTGCACTGGCTGTCAGCGAAAACTCCGGAAACGGTGTGATTAGTCCTGGCCGTGTATTGAGCATGAATGATGTGAATGGTGATCCCTTGCCAATCTTTTCTGTTCCAGGCCAATTAACACCACCACTGATTGTGCGTTTCACATCAGAAACTACCTATGACATTTTGGATAATTCTGATCCGGCGAATCCTGTGCATTTGGTTCCGGCCATCAGAGAGCAGACGTTTGTTCCCGGTGTGGACAATGAATTATTTTCCAGTGACAAAGGTGAAACTCGTGTTATTGGGCAAGGGCAACGTTTAGGTTTACCTGAAGGTCGTGTTTCAGTCGCAACGGATTCTTCAGTAAATGGTTTTGTGCAAACCAATGGTTATCCTGCTGAACAATTTATGTTGAGTTCACGAGATGCAACTACAGGTTCAATCACAACCCGAAACATCGTGACACAAAGCGGTAATTCAGCTGCGCAAACAGCAGCGCTCATGAATACATTCAAAGGTGTTTCTGCCAATGCTTATACCACTGCAGCTATTACGGATATTCAAATTGATCCTGCCGGTTTTACCTATCCATTACAAATTACATTGAATGGTGAAAATTTAATTCGACACACTGGCAGTAGTTTGGCGATGGAAGTGCCTGATCCCAATACCAATGAAGTTGCATTTAATAATTATCTGGCTGAACGCATTAATGCAAATGAAAATTTACAAGCTTTGGGAATTCGTGCAACCAGTGGTCACAATCCGATAACCGGTGAAGCAGAAGTTAAAATAGTGGCATCTTCCGGTGTTGATTTGGAATTTCGGTTACAAGCTTTTTCATCTGTACCTGCATCATTGCCCATACAACCCATTAACAATTACATCAGTATTAATGATGGCCAGAGTAATCCCAATGTGCGTTTAACAGGAATTAATGATCCGGCTTCTATTTTGGAAGAACAGGATGCGGTGGTAGTGGGTGGACGAATTGATGTTACTCTCGCAGCCGGTATGAGTTTCAGTACTGTGCCGGGCAATAGTCAATTATTCGGTGATAGCAGCAGTGAAGATTTTGCGCGTTCAAGTTATATCGGCCTGCAAGCGACTATTAGTGGAAAACCCAAAGCAGGCGATAAATTTTTAATTGATTTCAACAGCAATGCCAGTAACGACAACCGTAATGCATTGGAAATGGTTGCGCTGGAACATAAAAAATCAATTGCAAATGGTGGCGCTTCATTTGGTCAGGACTATGCGCGTTTGGTTGAAGATGTCGGCACCAAAAGTAGTTTGTCAAAAATTAATACTGAAGCCAGTAAAAGTTTATTGGAACAAACACAAGCGCTGCGCGATAGTTATGCCGGTGTGAATCTGGATGAAGAGGCAGCAGATTTAATTCGCTTTGAACAACTGTATCAAGCCAATGCACGTGTGATCAGCGTTGCGCGTGAATTATTTGATACTTTATTGCAATCGTTATAGGGGTAATTGCTATGCGTGTTTCCACATCACAAATTTACAGCATAGTTAACATTGGTATGTCCAATGCGCAAACCGCTATTAATAAAACGCAAGAACAAATGTCAACCGGTAAACGTGTGTTATCGCCTGCTGATGACCCCGTTGCCGCGACCACTATATTGCAACTGAATGCAGAGTTATCACGTGTACAACAATATACAAAAAATATTGATTCAGGTTCTAATTCATTAAATCTGGAAGAAACGGCTTTGCAATCTGTCGTCAGTTTGATTCAACGTATGCAAGAGTTGGCAGTGTATGCAGGAAATACAGCAGTGTTAACAAGAAATGATTATCAGGCGCTGGCATCGGAAGTTGAAAGCCGCACTCAGGAATTATTGAATTTACAAAATACACGAAATGCGTCCGGGCAATATATTTTTTCCGGTTATCAAGGATCAACACAATCATTTATTGATATTGGCGGTGGTAATTATAAATATCAAGGTGATGACGGGCAGTTGCGTATTCAAGCATCCGCTACAGTGACTGTGGGCGTGAGTGATTCCGGCAAACGAATATTTGTTGATGTGCCCAGCGGTAACAACACGATTAATACATCCGCCAATCCCATTAATCGTTCACAACCTGCTGCTTTTATTTCAGCAGGTGATGTGATTGATCAGGATACTTTCGATCAATTTTATCCTGAAAGTATGCAAGTGACATTTAATGCTATCAGTAATGTTGTTCCTTCCTCTCCGAATTACACTATTACCGAAAGATCAACGGGCAAAATTATTGTTGAAAATCAGGTTTATGTTGCAGGTGAAGATATAGAGGCAAACGGAGTGCGTTTTCAAATTTATGGATCGCCTTATCCCGGCACTGCACCGGTTCCTTCATTAGTACCTGTGAATTTTTCTGCAACGGATTTTTCTGTCACCAATTCAGCGATTACTATCAGTGTTGGTGGCGTTACCGAAACGCTGACGCTTGATCAAAACATTACCAGTGTTGCGGATATGATCACGGCGTTGGGTGGCGATGCGACTTACCCTAATGCGAATCCCATTTCATTAACGGCATCAGCGCAAGCCAACAAACAAAAATTGGATAATCTGGGTGTGAGTTTAAATGCAAACGGTTTTTCCAATTTGCGCGGTTTGCCTGTGAGCATCAGTAATGGCACAGCAGCAACTGATTCGCTTTTGGGTTTTAACACACAAGCAGGTGGTACAGCGGCGGCAATCCGTTTGGTGAACGCAGCTGCATTTGATTTTTCGTTGCCCGCACAAAGTCGCACACTGGAAATTTCGGTAGGCAATAACACACAAACTTTGACTATCAATCAAAACGTTACTGACATGGCCAGTCTGGTTTCAGCCTTGACCGCCGGTGCCAATGGCACAGCCCTGGCTGCAATGGGTTTGGTTGTGAGCAGCAGTGGCATTATTTCTTCTGCAACCAATCAGGCTATCAGTATCAGTTCAGGATCAGTTGAATTAACCAATGTCATGGGTATTGAAACCCGTGGTAATGGTACTCAATCTGCGCAAGGAAATTTGGCCGTTCCCGGTGATAGTTTTTTTGTGGATTCAACCAACAAGCAAAGCATTTTGACAACTTTGTCACGTTTCAGTCAGGCAATGAGAATTGTTGAAGATTCTCCGGAAAGCAAAGCGGAATTAACGGCTGTCCTGAATAATGTGTTGAATAATCTCGACAATTCGATTTCCACAATCGCTTCAGTTCAAGGTGATGTAGGTGCAAGATTAAATACACTGGATGCATCGAAAGATTTGAATTTGGACATAGAGGTTTACAGTAAAAAAGTATTAAGCGATATTGAATCTTTGGACTATGCTGAAGCCTCAACGCGACTGTCTATACAGTCATTAGTGTTAAGTGCAACACAACAGAGTTTCGTTAAAATTAGCCAGTTAAGTCTATTTAGTTATTTGTGAAAAAAGCTGAAGACATTAACCGGTGAATCCGCTAAATTGGCGACTACGAAATTTTGGCGTTGTAATTCACATCGAAAATACGTCATGGAGTCTTTTGTATGAACACCTCTCTTCTTGCACCGATTAATTCCCTGGTGGAACAATCTCAACATTTGCTCAATCTCGCACGCGCTCAGGACTGGCAGGCGTTTGAGGTTTTATTGCTACAGCGCCAGGCATCGATGAATGTATTGATTGACGCTGAATATTTACAAGCTGTCACCAAAGCCGGTATGGAAAACGAAGTGAAGCATATGGTGATGGACATCAAAAAAATTAACCAACAGTTAACCGAGTTAGCCAGTCGTCGGCAAGATGAAATTGCGTCAGAGATTCGTCAATTAAATCGCGCTGACAAAGCGATGGACGCATACGGCCAATAATTTGGCGAAAATATTTTTTGTTATAACCAAATCCTTATATTTTAATTTTTAATGCGTTAAATTGATTTAATCCTTCCATAAAAACTTTCTAAAGCTCCTGCAAATTCTGACGATAACCTAGTCAGAAGATCTGAAATCAGTCTCAGCCTCTTCCTAAACGACTGTTGCGCCAAGCGCAATTTGATTTCACAGCAGGAGAAACATCATGGCTTTAGTAATTAACACAAACGTGGCTTCATTAAACGCGCAACGTCAATTGAACGGTTCAGGTATGGCTCTTGATCGTGCCACTGAACGTTTGTCATCAGGTCAACGCGTAAACTCAGCAAAAGACGACGCAGCAGGTCTTGCGATTTCGAATCGAATGACTTCACAGGTTCGTGGTCTTGATCAAGCAGTGCGAAATGCCAACGACGGTGTGTCGCTGATTCAAACCGCTGAAGGTGCATTGCAAGAATCAACCAACATTCTGCAACGTATGCGTGAACTGGCGGTGCAATCATCAAACGGAATTTATACTGATGCAGACCGTAATACCTTGAACGCAGAAACCAAACAGTTGAAAGCAGAACTTGAGCGTATCGCCAGTTCAACATCATTTAACGGTAAAAATTTGTTGGATGGTTCATTGGGTACCACAAAATTACAAGTGGGTGCTTTCAGTGGCCAAACGATGGATTTAACTGTAGGTAATTTTAAAACCGGCTCTATGGGTGGCAGTGCAGCCGATATAGTTGGCGCCGCAACCACAGGTGGCCTGGCATCGTTAAGTGCCATGGTTGCAACAACCTGGACTATCAACGATGTTGCAATTCGCAGTCTGGCGGATGCTGATGCGGGTGCACGTCTTGAACAAAAATTAAGTTCCATCAATGCTGACCTTGCAGGCAAAGGCGCGGAAGTGTCCACACTGGTTGAAGCAAAAGCGACAACTACCGGTAGTGGTGTTTTGATAACCGGTACCAGCCAGTTAACTATCGCCGTTTTGAAGGCAGATAACACCACTCAAACCACTATTATCACTGGCACATCCAGCCTTAATGAGTTAGTGGATAGAATTAATGCCGAGTCAGGTGTACAGGCGAAAATTAACGAATACGGGCGTTTGGTGTTGAGTGCCGAGAATGCTGTGTCCATCACAACAACTGATACGTCAACCAGCCCGGCTGATGGTGCAACAGGTATTACTGATGGCACTTTTAATATGCGATTGGTATTTACCGACACCAGTGCCGAACAAAAAGGCGTAAAAATAGAACGAGATGCCACAGCAGGTACGGCCGCACTGGAAGCTGCACTGGGTATTAACGTTGCGGATGATAATGGCAATGTTCAAGGTGCCACAGTTGGCGCTGCTGCAGGCACAACACTTGAAGGCGATTTGATTATTAATGGTGTTGCAATCAAATCCATTACTTTGGTGGCTACTGCAGCAACAAACGCTACCGAAATTATCGAAAAATTGAATGAGCACTCAGCTGAAACAGGTGTTGTGGCTTTTGCCGGTACAGAAACTTCCGGTATTGCGTTGCGCTCTGTTTCCGGTGAAGAAATTTCAATTAAATACGGTGCTAACGCAACCGCTGCAACTGTACTGGCTCAATTTGGTTTGAAAGAGCGTAATGCTTCTGAAGGTCAGGGGTCGGTAGCCAGTGTTGATATTTCTACTCTGGCCAGTGCACAAAAAGCGATTGGCATTATCGACAAAGCAATTGACCAGGTGAGTAGCCAACGTGCGGATCTCGGTGCGATTAACAACCGTCTTGATTTTACTGTCGCTAACTTGTCCAACATTTCTGAGAAAACGACAGCAGCCCGTTCACGTATTATCGATGCTGACTTTGCTACAGAGACAGCCAACTTGAGCCGTTCACAAGTGTTACAACAAGCATCCACTGCAATGTTGGCGCAAGCGAATGCCAGAGCTCAAAACGTTCTCTCCTTGTTAAGATAAGCGAGACGAGCAACACCCGCCAGGTATTCATCTGGCGGGCGTTTAGCAAGAGGGCTTTATTATGAATGGGATTACCAAACCAGCACCAACACCAGCACCGATTCAGGTTAAACCTGTGTCGGTTGTTGTGTCTTCGGTGGCTGTTGATAAGGGTCAAAAAACCGGCAATCAGTTGCCTGCGGCAACAGAAGCGGCAGCAATTCACAGTGCCAGCGTCAAAGATTTGCAGGCAGTTCAGGAAAAAGTTCAGGCAGCAGTTGCGCAAATGAATGAATTTATTCAATCAACGCAACGCGATTTGCACTTTTCTTACGATGCTGAATCAGGCAACACTATTGTCAAAGTTATTGACCGAAGTACCCAGGAAGTGATTCGCCAAATTCCGGATCAGATCTTCCTGAAGTTGGCGGAAACTCTGGAGTCGCAGGCGCCTTTAAGTTTGTTTAATACCAAGGTTTAATGCTTGTAAATCAGTGAGTTAGTTCTGCGTTTACCCGATCTTTTTGATGTGATTTTAATGATGTTCCAGTAAAAGGCGAATGATAAAAAATCATTCGCCTTTTTTATTTTCAATATCATTTTTTTGATTAATTTTTATTGAATTTTATATTCAACAATTTTTCATTTGGATGAAAGTGTTGATGACTCTATAAGCACGCTAAAAAAATTTGGCACAGCTTGTGCAAAAGTGGCTTCAGGCAATCCCGTATCGAAACCCTGTCGAAAAAGTGACATTTCGTACAAGTCTTGCCGAAGGGGTTCAGTTGTTTGAATCCTTAATTTTGACTTGCCACAGAATGCAACTGTGAACAGGAACAGCCCTTAGGAGATCATCATGCCATTAGTCATTAATACCAACGTGGCCGCTATAAATTCTCAACGTCAGCTGATGAATTCTGGTGGCGCATTAGATAAAGCGATGGAGCGTTTGTCATCAGGACAACGCATCAACTCCGCAAAAGACGACGCAGCGGGTCTGGCGATTTCGAACCGCATGACGTCACAAATTCGTGGATTGGATCAAGCAATTCGAAATGCCAACGATGGTATTTCGATGATTCAAACCGCAGAAGGCGCGATGCAGGAAGTGACCAACATTCTGCAACGTATGCGTGAATTATCCATTCAATCTGCTAACGGAATTTATTCCGATGCAGATAGAGCAACATTAAACGCAGAAACACAACAACTCAAATTAGAGTTGGATCGTATTGCGGACACCACATCGTTTAACGGACAAATTTTATTGGATGGCAGCATTGGTAAAACCAATTTGCAGGTTGGT
>CAMLRJ010000151.1 GCA_946482345.1 uncultured Cellvibrio sp. | reverse complement strand
GATCTCACTCTCTTTAACTTGTCGTGTATGCTTTCTGCCATGGCTTTGCTCCTGAGTCGGATTAGGTTGGTTGGCGAGACATTGGAATTGCCGGGCTATAGTATTAAATTTTCGTACCAGTTGTAAGCCCGGATAACTGCTCGTCATTCAAGGTTTGGCGCGGTTCACAGCTTGGCGCAATTTGTTGCCATCAATTGTATTTCTGTCTGGCGGCTACAAATATTTTTGGATATCCTGCTCCGACAAATAATCCTCAGCCACGGAACGATCCGAGTCATCCATGTTAATTCGAGCATCACAATTTCCCAGTTTCAATTCGATTGTCAGTGATAAATCCAACAGCTATGAGTTAGTGATTTCAACTTTTGGCCAAAAGCCAAGTGATTTTTCTTTTACTCAATCTTCTGTAGATCGCAGTTTTGCATCAGGATTTGTTTACCGCATCGGTCTTGATGATTACCAATGGCTTCAATTATTTCCCGGTTTACTCAATCAATATCCCGATAAATCCGTTACCGCTCAGGTTGCTGAATTAATTGAAAATGGTGTGGTACGTGTATACAAACTACCTTCCATAAAATCAGCTGCCGCCATCCCGTTTAATGACAAGACTGCTTATAAATTTTTACCGGAAATTGTACGGCAGTATTTACCCAATCCATTTAAATTCGAAAAATTTAATTCGACGGCGAAAGCTCAGGCAGTGGTGAACGGTATCAAATGGACTTCAGAATACCTTTATCGCGCACTCGAAGATGTTGGAATTGACGCAGAAATTTTGCAAAAAGTGCAATCCAACGGCAATAAAAATCTGGATTTCGGCAAACAGGAATTAATCAAATATCTCGCAGATGGCAAAGCCGGTGTTTACAAAGTAGAACGTGTAACAGCATCTCCTACTAAAGAAGCAAAAGCAGAATTGGTTCCATTACGTACTAATGATAAACCGCCGCCGTTAGCGCCTGAGACAAAAAAAGAAGAGCCCAAAGAAGAAAAGAAAACTGATTTTAGTCAACGAAAAGGCGTTGAACCAAAATCACTCGATGATGCAGCCAATCGTCTGGAGAGTATGAAAAAGGAAATCGATACAAACGGTTACCAGCCTAAATATACTGATGAAGAATTATTGAAACAAGCACAAGATGGAAAGGTTGCAAATGAGCGCTATCACGTACGATTTATGGAGGTTGGACATCAATGGGATCGTCATGATACGTTAAAAGACCCAAATAATTTAACTGGGAAACTGGGTCGAGAGTTTAGTGGTGCAACGGGAACTGGCCCTCGTTATTGGTCAACGACATTTGACCAAATCGAAGATGCAGATTCGGACCCAAGACTTATTTGTAGGAAGCTTGGTATAGATCACGACCCTTCAAAAAAATATGTAATGGCTATTATCGATACTGAAAAAGCTAAACCGCTTACTGGTTGTGAATGTGTTTCGGCAACATTTAATAATATAGGTGCTTTTGCAAATCGTGAGTTGCCAGCTGAATTTCCTAAAGCATTTACTGATCAGGTAATGACTCCTGGTTTTCAGGCTGCCTATAAAGAGCACTATCAAAAGGCTTTAAGTGAAAACTTTTTGAGTGATGAATGGTCAACAGACACTACAGAATTTTCAAATTATTTAAATACAACAAGTATGAGTAGTCCTGAGAAGGATATGATGATTGAGCGTATGAAAATGCATTCTAAGATTGGTAATAATCCTCATTATTTGGGTAATGGTGTAACTGAGGATAAAATACCTTTCTCTCCAAATAAATGTGGAGCAGTTGAAACTCATAATTTCGAGCGTACTCCAACAGATTTGCAAAAACTCAAAGATTGCAATGCAATAAAAATAGTCTCTCTATAGGAATTAGTATGTGGATACGTAAGGCGCCGTATAAATTAAAAGACTCATTACCTGAAATAGTGAGACATGACGAATTGCCTACTGGGTGTATTGAGTTAGCAAAAATTAAAGACACGACAAATCCTACAATGTGGTTTTTTGTTCAGAATCAGTCATTTTTATCGATTCTGAATATGCAAAGCAGATTAAGAAATAATTCAATACCTTACTATCATTGTTTTCAACAGGATTTCCCACTTGAGTTTTTATCTTGGTTTCCATCTGCCTTAGTTGAATTTCAAAAACCACCTGTGGAAGGTGGCTTGCATGTGGGTGCTATGACCACACCTGATATTGAAGTGGGTGGTGAAATGTTATGTGTTCAACGCGCTTCGGGAATTGATCGCGAAATGGGCGGTTATGCAGTTATGAATCGTTCACGTTGTCAGAAAGGCAGAGATCCAGAAACAAGTTTTACTCCTCACGAAGTTATATGGGCATCTAGATTTCTCTATGATGGTGGTTTGTTAAATTTAATTAAAAATTTGGGTGAGAAGTTTGAGCGGGGGGAGTTGTAGGATAGGTATGTAGTGATACTTTAAATCTGCTTATATGAAAAATGAAAAAATTAAATTGGTTGAAAGTAAGCTTTCTAAATGTGATGGCCTTTTATCATTTGATTTAAAACTGGTAGATATTGAATCCAGACTAGGTACAAAATTGCTTGGTGAGAGCTTTGTTTTTAAATTTTCAAATAGGTTGCGCTCAGTGCAGGTGATTTTTTATCCGCAGCCAAACAATGAAGATTACTTTCTAGTTAATCTAGTGAATCAGGAAAACAAAGAAATATTTAATATTAAGGACTGGTTGAAAAAACATGAAATGATCGAACCATTAAGCCCATTTAAATTGAGCAGCTATGCAGGTAGTTTTGAAGAAAGGCTGGATTTATTCGTTGCTTATTTGGGGCGTTTATTTTCTCATGATATTTTGGAGCAAATACTTCAAGGAGATAGTTGGGAGTCAGTAGATTTTGATTGGGCCGGCATGAGATGACTTCGGTTGATAAGTGCGCCTTTGATACGATGAATTTTAAAACGGCGACCCTGTCGCCGTTTTTTTGTAAAAAAATTAGTCAGGTGTTTTTTATCAGCTATTCGTGTTGTATTTATGAATCCTGTGAAAGATGGATTAAATGAAAGATTTTTGGTGCGTATTGTTAAAAAGTCACGTTGGTGATGAAGGTAATATTGGGGATGTTAGAAAGCAAGGGCACAGTGTGTCTCGGATTGCTCCGTTGCTGTTGGATAAAAAACCGATGAGACTGGGTGAGCTTAGAAACATATAATGTAAGACATGAAAAAATTTATTGATACTGATCCAATTACTTTAACAGCTGATTCTCGTATTGTTTTTAAATATGCTGAATTCATACCTCATAAGAATGAAAACGATTATTATTTTTGGCTTATAGATGACAACTATTTGATATGGGCTACCCGAAGTTTTTATATCTATAAAAAAGATAGTGGAGACGTGATAAATAGATGGGTTGGTGGAACAAAATTGGAAATTCCTAAAGATGGACTATTTTGGTTTGTAAGAGTGATCGAAGAACAGTTTCTCAAAACAGAAGCTGAGGGTGGGTTGGAAAAAGGACGGTTTGGTTATGAAGAGGAAATACACGGTGAAAAGTTGATTGTATCGAGGATGTTTGGTACTCCTGGGTATAGTTTTCGAAACCATTCTCGTAACAGTTATCTATTTGATGACTCAACAGACCCTCAAGAGTTTGCATTTACTGATGAAATGTTATTTGATCATGGGTTGTTCGAAGAGTTTAAAAAGTTGGCTACCAAAATTGAACGGGGAGAGTGTTTTACTGATCCTGTTATAGTTACGGTATAGTAAAAATAATCAACAAAAATTATTGTGATAAAAGGAAAAATTTAAATGTCAGGTTACCTCACAGATACATTAATAATAAGTAATCCAGCGATTAATGAAATACCAAAGTTTGCTGCTATAGCAGGTAGTGCGGTTTACATTTTGCACCATGACTCTGATGGAGCGATTGGTGTAAGGTTAAACAAGAATTATGCAAAGACAGTGGCGGAAATTGGCGCTGAATTTTTACCAGCATTTGCTTTGGTAGATCCGGAAAGTTTGATTACGGCCAAGACAATTTTTGGTGGTCCCGTGGGAGAGAACCTCCCTTGGATTTTAGGGCGGAATCTGCAGGTTTATGAACAGCAAGTCCGGAATTCGGTTCTTGCTTTAAATTTCAGTGATGATGCTTTTTCAAATAACACACCTGAATATTTTTCTATCTGCGGTGTAGGGACTTTTGGTTGGGGCGCGGGACAAATTGAAAAAGAGATGGCAAGTTTTTTATGGCATCAATTTCCCGCTACCGAGGAAGCATTAAATTCAATTCCATTTGATAATGAATTTCGCGGTGCCGCACAAGTGATCATGGCACTCAAATTTGATGGCCGTTGAGTTTGGGTTTCAATTGATTCTGTGTTGATAAATGCGTCATTGGTGCAATGACTTTAAAAAAACGGCGACCCAGTCGCCGTTTTTTTTTGCGAAAAAATGAATCAGGTATTTTTTATCGTGTTGTATTTATGAATCCTGTGACAAACTGCTGATATTCAAGTAAATTTTGAACCGGCCAGAAGGGTGGCATATAATGAGCGCCCTTTGAAATAACCTGGAATCAACGGTTCATTTCCAGAAAATTCACACCATGAGTTCAGGAAAAACGGAATGGCGATAACAATATCTGTAGTCAATGCTCCCTTGGGTGCTCGTTATGGTGAGTCTTCACGTGTTTTTAGTGAACAGGGCGGCACTATCGGGCGAGGTGAAAGAAATACCTGGGTTTTGGATGATCCTGAAAAATATCTTTCGTCCTGTCATTGTTCAATTACTTTTGAGGGCGGTAGTTATTACATTACTGACCTGAGTACTAACGGCACTTATTTGAATCATGCTCCTGCCCCCTTGGGCAAGGGATCCAAATCCATTTTGAAGGATGGTGATTCTTTTGAGATGGGTAGCTATAGCCTGCAAGTCAAGATTCAGACTTCTATTGATAGTGTGTTTGGCAAAGGGCCACTTCTGGCGCCGGACCCATTTGCCCAACCTGCGAAAACATCATCTGATAATTTTTCTTTTGGCTCGGGTGGATCTTTATCCGGATCCAGTCCGTTTTTTGAAGAAGATACGTTTGGACGTGATTTGGAGACCAGTGATCCGCTCGCTGCTCTGGATAAGCGCAGCCCCAACGCCTTTGCAACGCCGGTTGATCCTTATGCCCAGATTGGTGCTTATGGTTTGGGTGGAAGTCAGCAACAGGGTGGTTTGGCCATATCGGATTCATTCAATCTGCCGAACGTCTTGCCGCCGGATAACATTATTCCAGAGGACTGGGGCGATGATGATTTGATGGGGGATGATTTTTTAGCTGACCCCATCTCAACAATCGCCCGGCAACCGCAGTCACAACCAAAACCGCAACCTGAAGTTGTGATTCCCCAACCTCAAGTGATTGAACCGACTATTGCCAGGCCGGTTAAGGCTCCGCCAGTGCAGGAGCCCGTTGCTCCAGTGCGAACAAATACGGTTAGCAGTGCGGCCGCGAATGGTGCATTGGTAAAGGCTATGGGATTGGAAGGTTTATCACCGGAAGAAATCGAAAAAGTTGCCGAAACTGTAGGTGAATTAATGCCGGTTATAGTTGATGGAATGATGAAATTATTGCGGTCTCGCGCCAGCATTAAAAATGAATTCCGCATGAATATGACGACCATTCAGCCTGTTGAAAATAATCCGCTGAAGTTTTCCGTTAATGCGAAAGACGCGTTGGAAAATATGTTTGTGCGAAAAAACAGTGCTTATAAAGGAGCGATTGAATCCTTCACGGAAGGGTTCGATGGCATTGCGGATCATCAGATCGCCATCATTGCCGGTATGCGTTCGGCATTCAAAGGAATGATGGATAGATTCGATCCGGAGAAATTGGAAAAGCAGTTCGATAAACAATCCAAGGGTGTCACCTTGCCGGGTATGCAAAAAGCCAAGTATTGGAATAGTTATGCCGAGCATTTTGCAAGCTATGCCGAGAATATGGAACAATCCTTCCGGCATTTGTTTGGTGACGATTTTGTTCAGGCCTATGAGAATCAAATATTCAAATTAGTCAGTGCCAGACGCAAAGCGGCTAGAAACGATCAATAACGAAACGAAAAGTAGAGAAAAATTATGTTCAGTTTACGAATGATTTATGGCGCCTGTTTGATATCAACACTCTTTCTGATTACAAGTTGCAGCACAGTCAATAGCAAGGTCGGTGGTGCGCTGAATTTGGATACCGATCTCAAATTGGAAATTATTGTTGATTCCGATATAAACCCTGACGAGAGCGGCACGCCTAGTCCGTTGTTTGTTCGTTTGTATGAACTCAAAGCAACAAAATTATTTGACCGCGCTGATTTCATCACTTTGTATGAGAACGATAAAAAAGCAATTGGTGCAGATTTGGTGGCCAAGCAAGAATTAAAACGTTTGGCACCGGGTAAAAATACTGTTGAACATTTTGTTCTGAGTAAAGATACGCAGTATGTCGCTTTGTATGCAGAGTTTTATCAATATAAAGATGCAAAATACAAAGTGGTGTTTCCAGTTTCTGCAAGTAATCTCGTGCGCAATGCTATCAAAGTGAAAATTTCAGGCAATAATCTGGTTTTGCTCAAATAACATAAATCCGTAACCGGATCTTTCATAATGCTTTAGTTGATTGGAAATAATGCTATGTCTTTAGAAAGCAAGGTCATTTGGTCTGAGGGAATGTTTCTTAACCCGCAACATTTTCAACAACAAGAACGCTATTTTGAACGTTACGTTGGCGGAAAATGCTCCGCTTATGGTGCTTATGCCTGGGGATTACAGGAATTTGAATTTGATCAGCAGTTATTAAAACTGGGAAAAATTTCCTTATTAAAAGCAAAAGGAGTTTTTCCTGATGGAACGCCTTTCAGTATTCCTGATGTTGATGATATTCCACCGGTATTGGAGGTCGCAGAAAACACCCACAATCAAGTGGTGTATTTGTGTGTGCCGCTAAAAAGGCCCGGTGCAGTTGATGTGCTTCCTGAAGACAGCACCTATGGAATGGCTCGCTATTATTCAGTCGAAAATGATGTGCGTGACGTTGCCGATGAAAATGGCGATTTGTACAAAATGGATATTGGAAAATTGCGCATCAAACTTTTACTGGAATCAGATGATCGCAGTGGTTACGCTTGTGTCGGTGTCATGAAAGTTTCGGAATCACGCGAAAATAAAGAAGTGTTGCTGGATGATCAATACATTCCTACCTGTCTCGATTGCCGCGTTGCGCAAAAATTGGTTTCTTTTTTGAATGAACTGGTTGGATTGTTGCACCATCGCGCAGAATCAATTGCCGGTCGGCTTGCTGACACTCGTCGTGGTGGTACGGCGGAAATTGCCGATTACATGATGTTGCAATTTCTCAATCGTATTGAGCCTTACGCAAAACATTTGGGGCAAAGACAAGGCTTGCATCCACTGACACTTTTTTCCGAAGTCATGCAGTTTGCGGGTGAACTGAGCACTTTTGTGGCAACCACCAAAAGGCCAATTGAATTTCCAGCTTATGCGCACGAAAATTTGCAGCTTACCTTCACACCTTTGATGTCTGAATTACGCAGCGGCCTATCAATGGTCTATGAGCAAACGGCGATTGCATTAGCTCTGGTTGAGAAAAAATACGGCATTCGTGTCGCTGAAATCGGTGATCGCAGCTTGCTGGGTACTGCCATGTTCGT
>CAMLRJ010000150.1 GCA_946482345.1 uncultured Cellvibrio sp. | reverse complement strand
CGACGCTCTTCCGATCTCTGATAAAAAATCTCTGGCATTGCACACAACCGTTAATGATGGTGATTTTTTGCCAATTGCCGATCCTGAAAAATTATTATTAATTATGATTAATTTGTTGGGTAACGCTGTGAAATTTACAGCAAGTGGCAGCGTCAGTTTGCATGCAAAGCATGAAAATGGCGCCATTAGTATCAGTGTTACAGATACGGGTATAGGTATTTCGGATGATCAAATTCAGCTGATTTTTAATGCATTTCACCAATCGGATCACACCAGGGCTCGCAAATTTGAAGGCAGTGGTTTGGGGTTGGCGATTACCAAACAACTGGTCAATTTGATGGGTGGGCAAATTGATGTGCAAAGTACACCGGGGCAGGGCACAGTATTTTCTGTAAATATCCCTTTGCCGATTAAACCTGTTGATAAAAATGATGAAGAAAAATATGGCGGAAAAACCATTGACTCCTATTATGAAGAAGAATCAATTATCAGCAGTGATAACGTGGTAATGATTGATGATGATCCGGCCTTTCTGGATATTATGGCCAGAACGTTACGTGCTGACGGTTATGGTGTGCACACAGCGCTGGATGCAATAAGTGGTTACCAGTTGTTGAAAAAAATAAAACCTGATGTGATCACACTGGATTTGTTACTGCCGGATCAGCATGGCTGGACTTTGTTTGAAAAAATAAAATCTGATCAGGAACTAAAAGAAATTCCGATTATTATTATTTCTATGGTAGATGAAGAAAAATATTCGCATACCAATCAGATCGAGGGTTATTTAACAAAACCTGTTCGTCTTGAAACGCTTAAGCATGCAGTACAACGATTGGTGCCAAAATCCTGATAAAGAGCGCTGAGTATGAAATTATTCCATGTCATACCTTATGCAGTTTTATTGATTCTGTTTCAACCTTTATATGCCAATGCTGATGTTACCCGTTCCAATCTTTATGATTTATCACTGCAGGAATTGGCGCAAATTGAAGTGACCATTGCAACGGGTAATACCACACCTCTGGATAAAGCACCGTCTTCGGCTTCTGTGATTTATGCCCGTGATATTGAAGCCATAGGTGCACGTACACTGGATGATGTGCTGGAATTGATTCCCGGATTACATGTCGGAGTTTCATCATTAAGTCGTTTGGATTCTGTTTATTATTTTCGCGGATTGCATACCGGTTTTAACTCACAGGTATTATTGATGCTCAATGGTGTGCCCATTCAAAATGCGGTACAAGGTGGCAGACCGACTTTATTTCGATTTCCTGCCGAGGGAATTGAGCGTGTTGAAGTTATCCGTGGTCCCGGTTCGGCTGTTTATGGTGCTGATGCTTATGCGGGTGTTATTAATATTATTACCAAAGATATTTCTGCGATCAGCAATGAATCACTCGGTGTTGAATTGGGATCGTTCAATAGTCAACACTATAATTTTAATGGTGCTACGCAATGGAATGCTGTGAATATTTCTTTGGTCATGTCGTATCAAAAAACGGATGGTGATAGTGAACGTCGCATTACACAGGATTTGCAATCGACTTTTGACCAGGCTTTGGGAACCGATGCGTCACTGGCTCCCGGTGCTTTATCGACGGATTATAAAGTGCTGGATACGCATCTCACTTTTCAAACTCCGCAATGGCATTTAAGTTTATGGCATTGGGCAACCGATCCCGGTGTTGGTGAAGCAGGCGCTCAGGCATTGGACCCTCGCGGGCGTGAACGGGGTGATATTGTCAGGGCTGATTTTGGATATGAATTGCAAAATTTATCTGCTGACTGGCAATCGCAAATCAAAACCAGTTTTTTCCGATATAAAGAAAAAGTTGAATATTTTTTACTTCCACCCGGTGCATTATTACCGATTGGTGTTGATGGTAATGTTAATTTTGCACAGCCCAATGGCTGGGTGAGTTTTCCTGATGGTTTAATTGGTAATCCAGCCGGTAATGTGGATGACAGTCAGTTGGAATGGATTAATGTTTACCGTGGATTTGAAAATCACCGATTTCGTGTGGCATTAGGCACACGATATTTATTAGTCGATACCAGAGAAACCAAAAATTTTGGTCCCGGTATTTTGGATTTTTCACCATTGCCTGCCGAGATGCCGGGTGATCTGGTTGATGTTAACGATACACCTTACATATTTTTTGAAGATAATTCGCGTCGTGTGAATTACATTTCCTTGCAGGATGAATGGCAGTTGACCTCTGCGTTTAATTTAACTGCAGGTCTTCGTTACGATGATTATTCCGATTTTGGGCATACAACGAATCCACGCATGGCTTTAATCTGGACAGCTTCCCAATCCTTTGTTACCAAATTGATGATGGGCAGTGCATTTCGCGCCCCGTCATTCATCGAGTTGTATGGAAAAAACAATCCGGTTTCTTTGGGCAATGATCAATTAAAACCTGAAAAAATTGATACGCTGGAATTGTCATTTAATTGGCAGGCGACAAATAACCTGCAAACTATTTTGACTCTGTTTGATTACACAGCAAAAGATATGGTGGTGTTTGAAGACGATATTAATAATATCTCTAGCACTGCGCAAAACAGTTTGACTCAGGATGCGCAAGGTTTTGAATGGGAATTGAATTGGCAATTGGATGATGCATGGCGTTTGCAAACCAGTTATTCCTGGCACAACGCAACTAACAAACAAAACCACGCCGATGTCGCTGATGTGCCGCGTCGTTTGGGAAAAATGAATGTGAGTTATCAGGCAACTCCCGATTGGCATTTGACATCCCAATTATTTTGGGTAGCTGACAGAAAGCGAAGAATTACAGACCCGCGTGATGAAATCAGTAATTACACCCTTTGGAATTTGAACATTCAACGAAACAATATTGCAGAAAATGTGGATCTGAACCTTACACTACGCAATCTGCTCGATGAAGATATTCGTGAGCCCAGTGGTGGTGAAATTGCGGAAGATTATCCGATGGAGTCACGCGCTGTTTGGGCCGGACTGGATTTTACTTTCTAGAAAATATTTAATCGCATCTTCTATAGGTTGTGGGTGTCCTATGTGATATCCCTGAACATAATCTATGCCGATTTTTACCAACAGTTGTAGAATTGCTTCGTTTTCTACATATTCGGCAATCGCTTTTTTGCCTATGGCTTGAATGACCTGCACCATGGATTTTACCAGCGCCTGATCTACTGGATCCTGATCCAGATTTTTAATAAATGATCCATCAACTTTGATGTAATCGGCAGGCAAGGATTTTAAATAAGCAAAACTGCTGAAGCCTGAACCAAAATCATCGACAGAAAAACTGCAGCCCAGCTGGTGCAATTGTTTAATAACACTTTGTGTCATTTGTAAGTTAAACAAGCTGGCACTTTCCGTTAATTCAAATGTAATCCGGTTGGGATTGACCTGGGTAATGCCGAGATTTTCAATAATATTCGGCACAAGATTATCGTCTTTGAATGCTTGTGCTGATAAGTTGATTGCAATATTGGTCAGTTCAGGATGATCTTTCAACGCACGTGTTGCCAACTTGATAACCCATCTGTCCAACAGATACATTTCACCGGCAGCTTCGAGTACCGGAATGAATTCAGCAGGGCCGACAATGGTGCCGTCTTTTTCACGAAGGCGTACCAGTGCTTCAAAATGTGAAATTTGGTTTTTCTGAATATCAAAAATAGGTTGAAAGAAAAGTACCATGCGGTCTTCGCGAATCGCCGTGCGAATTTTTTGTGAAATATTAATGCGATTTTTCAATTCGGCGCTTTCGTTGTCGCAAGGGTTGTAAAAGTGAATCAGGTTGCGTCCTCGTCCTTTGGCGACATAAAGCGCTATATCTGCACGCATAAAATATTCATCTGCCTGCTGTGCAGTGCCATCAATTAAGGCAACACCAATACTGCAGCCCATATTCATCCTTTGCTCGTGAACAAAGAAACTGAAATCACTAATTATTTTTTGTACGGCTTGGGCAATTTGCAGGGTTTTTTGTGGCGTAATATTATTAAGAAATACGGCAAACTCATCTCCACCCAATCGACACAGCACATCGGTTTTGCGAATTTTTTTCAGCAACAGCTGCGACATTTCTTTCAGAACCTGGTCGCCTTTCTGGTGGCCGAAGGTGTCATTGATAATTTTAAAATGATCCAGGTCAATATAAACCAGTGCGTGTTGTTTTTTGCCTGCCTTGGTTTCTGCAAAAATTTCCTTGAGCAATAATTCCGCATAATGACGATTGAACAAGCCTGTTAAAGAGTCGTGGGTGGCCAAAAAATTCAATTGTTCCTGTGATTTTCGTTGCTCGGTAATATCGTCAAGACAAAGTGAATAGCGCGTATTTTGTTGCGATGAATTCAGTTTTAACTGCATCCAGATCAAATGGCCACTGCGTGATTGCAAACCCAGTTCAAAATCAATAATAGGTATGCGGGTTTGTTTGAATAGAATGATTTCGGCTTCCAGTTTGTGGAACAGATCCTCGTAACCTCTGGCAATAAAATTTATCAAAGGTTTGTTCAGCGTTTGCTCCCGGGAAAATCCGGTCAGCTTTTGCCAGACAGGGTTAATAAAACGGATGTTGAGCTGTTCATCCAATTCCATGACAACGGATTGCAAATCGTTCAGTAGTTGATGATGACTTTGGTACAAGTTTCGAAATGCCTGTTCACTTTCTTTCAGGGATTGCACTTGATTGGCAAATTGTTCAGTGCTGACCAGATAGTCGTCACGATGTATGGCGATATCACACACTTTGCGCAGCTGTTCGGCGCGAAAGGGCTTGGGCAAAAAATCGGTAGCGCCCAGAAACATAAGATCTTCAGCTTCCTCGGCATTGGCATGAGCAGTCATCACCACTATGGGTTGACCGGGATGTTGCCTGAGTATTTCTCCCAGAATTTCCCTACCGGAAAGGCTGGGTAACATGATGTCCAGCAGCACCAAATGATGGCGCCTTTGCATCCAGGCCAACAACCCTTGTTTGCCATCATGGGCCAGTTCAATGTCGAACAGATTGGATAGAACCCTTTCCACTAAATGTGCAGTGTCTTCAGAATCTTCTATAACCAATAAACGAGGTTTGGAATTGAGATTAATAAAAGGGTTGATTAATGATTCTATGACGGTGATCAGCTTGTCGGTTGCACTGGCAGGTAAAAGTTTGTCGATCCCGTATTCACGCGCAGTAACCTCGGCAATCCGCTCGCACCAGGTGTGCGCAATCATCAGAATGGGTAATTGTGCCTTGCAGTTAAGAATGCCACTGCGTATCAGCCGCGACAATCGCCAGCCATCCATTCCGGGTAATTCAAGGTCAGTAATCAGCAGGTCAACCGTTTGTGTGTTGAGATAATGCAGGACTTTACGGGCATTTTCCGCCAGCATGACGTTGCGATATCCAGCATCAAGCAAGAGGCTGTGAATCCGGTCTTGTTCGGTTTTGTCCCGACATGCCAGTAGCAGGCTGGGTTTGGTGGTATCGAGTAATGAAGGGGTTTCAGGCACTTATTATCTCCCGGTTGAGGCTAATCCTAGCTCAATTTTTCGGGGGTGGCCATTTACCTGGTAAATCTGAAATTGAAACATAGTGGTTAATTGTCGGAAGTCGGCTTTGCCTCTTCCAGCCTGCGCGAATATCAAAATTGAATTTTTTACGGTGGTATAAAAAATAAAAAGCCCGGCAATATTGCCGGGCTTTTGATCACTGATCCTTCAGTAATTATTTACGCCAGATCCCTGTGTAAACTGATCCGCAGTACCACCAGCCGGTGCGGGTGTATCCCAATCCTGCCAGTTCGTTGGATTTGTTGTTGAAGCTGGTTAATGACATGCCGTAGTAGGCGTACCAGGAGCCGCTGGCTGGAATCCAGGTGGTTGCATAGGTTTGGCCGCCATTGCTGCAAGGGAAGGTGTCCAGCATTACGCCTGAATCAGCAAAGTGATTGAACCAGGCTTGCATGCGTTCGTCAGGAATGTTGTTGACTGTCCAGTAGCCGACAGAATGTGGCGCCCATACCAGTACTTTTCCACTGGGTAATGCATTGCCTTTTAATAAAGTCCATGGGCCGTTTACTGATGCAATGTTGTTGGTATAAGGCGTGGTTTGTCCGTGATCAAATTTAATCGTGACCGGGTTGCCGTCCTTTTCCATATGTACATGCAGGTGAGGGCCAGTTGAGTTACCACTATTGCCGACTACCCCCAGAACCTGTCCTTTTTGCACTCGTACACCGCCAAAGACGCGTCCATCCTGCGTCCATGGATTACCTGTGTCAGGGTTGGTCAGGTAGGTTGCATTGTGTGGACAAATTGCAGCGGGTACTGTGCCGGGTTGCGCATGGGCGTAGAGTGCATAAACTCCGTTGTCTTGCAGAATCCATACATGGTTTCCTGCCAGGCCTATGTAACCATCCAGCAGCTTTTGCAACTTGCTGCCGGCTTTGTTTTCCGGTGAGTTACGCCAGCATCCCACTACAGTACCTGCTTCCATTGCACGGATTTTTGCACCGTAAATGATGTAGTTGGAATTGACGGTAGTGTCTGCACCATCCGTTTTCAGACCGCTCCACTGGCCACTCCCAACATGGCGTACTGCGCCAATATCAAATCCTTTTTCCTGGGTACCAGCAGACCAGTGATTGCCAGTGGCATAGCGATAATTGAGGTTAATGTCATCGGCGCGTAAGGGAAAATCGGCTGCAAAACTGGCTGAGGATAAAGCCACAGCTGATACAAACAACGCTCGAGATAAAGTATGAAGTGCTTTCATTTAAAACTTCCTTATAAGTTCAAAAAAAGAGAAAGTGAATGGAGTTGGTTTCGTCGTGAAAATTATCCATCCCTGGATCAACTCCGGATTACAGCGTTGGATTGTCAACGCTATGGATGCCATTTTACGGGGTTTAATAAAATGAAATAGTCGCTATAGTCTGAGAATTGTGTGAGCCATTAACCGGGAAGTAATTTCATCACCAGTCGCTTGTGAATTTTTCACAAAATTAAATATTGGCAGATATTGTTGAATCTTGAATTGATGAGGGTCAAATGAAAAATTATCGAATTGAACAGGACAGCATGGGAGAAGTTCAGGTGCCTGCGACTGCATTGTATGGCGCGCAAACCCAACGTGCGATTAATAATTTCACTATCAGTCAATTGCGTTTGCCTGCGGAATTTATTCAGGCGGTCGTACACATTAAAAAAGCAGCAGCGCAAACCAATCTGCAATTAAATTTATTGGATGCAACTATTGCGCAAGCGATTATTCATGTAAGTGAATTGATTATTGCGGGCCAGTATGCCGAACACTTTCCGGTTGATGTGTTTCAAACCGGTTCTGGTACCAGCACCAATATGAATGTAAATGAAGTGATTGCGAATTTGGCCAGTCAATTGATAGAAAAAAGTATTCATCCGAATGATCATGTCAACATGGGGCAGAGTAGCAATGACACAATTCCCAGTGCTATTCACATCAGTGCAGTAACAGCACTGGAGCAAAAACTGTTTCCGGCATTGGAAAATTTGCATACCAGTATTCTTGGCAAAGCGGCGCAGCTAAATGAAGTCGTCAAAACAGGGCGTACACATTTAATGGATGCCATGCCGCTAACCTTTGGTCAGGAGCTCAGTGGTTGGGCCAGTCAAATTGAAAGCAATTATGTGCGTTTGCAACTATTGTTACCGCAGTTATTGCAGTTGG
>CAMLRJ010000149.1 GCA_946482345.1 uncultured Cellvibrio sp. | reverse complement strand
CGACGCATCAAGCGATCATACTCAGCGTCAGGCACTTCCGGATTATCCAATGCGTAATAACGATAGTTGTGAAAATGTATTTCTTCACGTAACTGGGTTATTTCGTCCGAATGCTCATTAAATAATGAAAGAGTAGACATAGCGATCCTTAATTGTGATGGGTATCGCTCCGCTCTACACCATCCTGCATTTTTAATGACAAATTAATGGTCAGGCTTTTTTATTTAGGCCGGCGAAAAAGTCGTTGCCGCTCATAATCACGAATACGCTCCCTGCAATGCTCAAGTGTTTGTTTTGTCATCACACTGCGTTGGTCATCCTTTAACTCACCACCCAAAGTTCCGGCAACTGTACGTGCGGTATCAATCATTAAATCAAAGGACTGCATGGAATCAGCATCTATCGGCAAGGTCATAAAAAAACTGACTCCCGGTGTTTCAAATTGTTCCATAGCATCAAGATCAAAAGTGCCAGGCTTCACCATGTTGGCCATACTGAATAAATGCGCGCCCTCTCCTTTTGCACTGGCATAGCGATGAAAAATATCCATGCTGCCATAACGCATACCGCACTGAAGTACGGTATCCAATAACTCTGTGCCTTTTAATAATTTATCTTTTGCCATTACATGAACAACCAGAACTTCTTCCGGTTCATTTAACTGTGCTGAATTATCTTGTTCAGAATGATCATCATCTTCAGTTGAAGAGTCCTCATAGTCATCACTCTCATCTTCATCATATTCTGAATCCAATGCATCATTATCTGCATCAGACTCATCGTCATAATCATCTTGATCCGATTGAAAATCGTCCCTTTCATAATCATCATCCAACAAACTGGAATCAGAATTATCCTTGGAGAAATGCGGCTCAATTCTTTCGCGTGCAGATTTTGAATCATCAACTGATTCCATCAATAGAGGAACCGATTCATCAAGATTCAGATAAGTTTGTTGCGGAGTACGTGTAGGCTTGGCCGTTTGCACTTTTGCCTGTTGGTTGTGAGAATCAACTGTTGATGTGCGTTCCTGATTTTTTTTCTCTTTCGCTTGTGAAGAGCGTTTGATCAAACCCTCTACAATTTCTGAAGGATCTCTGTGACCAATAACCCGTGCCCCGCCGTTAGGCAGCTCACTGACATAACTGGGTTTGGGTTCCACATCTTCTTCAGGTTCAACATTTTTTACACGCTTCTTCATATTCGAAGACAT
Organism: uncultured Cellvibrio sp.; assembly: GCA_946482345.1. The sequence continues at coordinate 6,508 of CAMLRJ010000149.1, read as the reverse complement.
GCGAATTTTACCGTAACGATCATTGCGTTTACGGCGAATACCATCAATGACTATCGCGAGAATCAGCAAAGTTCCAAAAATGATAATCCAATCTTTCATATAAATTTCCGCAACCTGGTTTGAATTATTATTACACCGCTGCAAGCTCGGCAGCTTCGTCTACATCCACCGTTACCAGTCTGGATACACCGGGCTCATGCATAGTGACACCCAGTAACTGATGCGCCATTTCCATCGCAATTTTATTGTGTGTGATGTAAATAAATTGAACCTGTTGTGACATTTCTTCAACCATACGCGCATAGCGACCGACGTTGGCATCATCCAGCGGCGCGTCAACTTCATCCAACATACAGAATGGCGCCGGATTTAATCGGAAAATTGAAAACACCAACGCAATGGCAGTCAGTGCTTTCTCTCCACCTGATAACAAATGAATAGTGGAGTTACGTTTACCTGGCGGCCTCGCCATAATCGCGATACCGGTATCCAATAATTCTTCCCCGGTTAATTCCAGATAAGCGTGCCCGCCACCGAATACTTTAGGGAATAATTCCTGCAAACTTTTATTGACCTGATCAAACGTTTCTTTGAAGCGGGTTCTGGTTTCCCGATCAATACGTTTAATTGCATTTTCCAAAGTTTCCAGTGCTTCCGTCAGATCAGCATGTTGCGCATCCAAATAATTTTTACGCTCTGACTCTGTTTTATATTCATCAATGGCTGCCAGGTTAATTGGCCCCAATCGCGAAATTTTTGCGGCAACTTCTTCAAGCTCTTCTTCAATGGGGCTGATTTCAGATCCTTCCGGTAATTCAGCAAGAACCGCATTCACATCCAGATTGTCTTCTTGCATTTGTTCAATAATAGTTGCGCGTTGTACTTCAAACGTTTGCGCCGCCAATCGTTCCTGTTCAAGATGTGCTCTGACAGCCTGAATTTCCTGATCAGCACGCGATCTTGCTTGCTCGGCACCACGCAAAGATTGCTCAACCGTTTCCAATTCCCGACGTGCCGCTGTTAATTGTTGCTCAACCGCAAGCCGTTTACTCAAGCTTGCTTCCAGCTCCATTTTATATTCTTCAACCGGATCACGGCTTTCACTCAAGCTCGCCAATAATTGTTCGCGACGTTCTTGTAATCGTGCGGTTTGTTCGCGTAAACGGGAAATACCAATTCGGGTCGCATCCAATTGTGTTTTCAACGACTGGAATCGCATAGCCAATTCGTGTGCACGATCTTTATCGTGACGCGCTTTTTGACGGGCCGCATCCAAGGACGCACGAATATCATCGCGTTGTTTCAATAAAGATTCACGCTGATCCGTGTCCTGCCCCATCATCTCAATCGCTTCACTTAAAATCATGCGCGCTTCAGATAAATGTTCAGCTTCCTGTTCCATTTGCTCACGCGCTTCGCGAATTTCATTTTCCAATCGCTCACGACGCATGGACGTTTGTTCAACACGAACTTGTTTTGCACTTAATTGCGCACGTAATTCAGAATAACGACGCTGCTGATCATCCGCTTCACGACGTAAGGCTTCGCGTTGTTGTTCTGATAATTTAATCGCTTCACGACCTGATTCCAGTTGTGAGTTCAACACGGAAACCTGTTGTTGCAGTGATTCAATTTCTGCCGTCAGTTGTTCCAATTCTTGCTTGCGTGCAATGACACCGGCACTGGCATCATTATCGCGAATCACACGCAACCATTGTGCGCCCAGCCAAATTCCATCTTGTGTAACAACAGATTCATTTGCCGATAATTGATTACGTAATTGCAAAGCTTGTTGCAAATCATTAGCGAAATAAACACCGCTTAATAAAGCCGCCACATCCCAATCTGCACTGACTTTGGTGCTGAGTAATCCTGCTTTGTTGAAATTCGCTGGAGCGGGTTTGCTGTTAATATCCAACAGCATCAAATGCCCTTGACTCAAGCCACTTAATACACCGGTAACCTGATCAAGACCATTAACACAAACCGCTTGCAGATGATTACCCAAAACCGTTTCAACGGCTTTTTCCCAACCGGGTTGCACACGCAAAGTTTCAGCCAGACGAGGTTTTTCACTCAAACCCTGATTGCTTAACCATTGACTGACAATTTTATTTTGCTCACCCAGCGCCGCCTGCTGTAATGCTTCGAGGGATGCATGGCGACCACGCAATGTTTGCAAGCGACTGCGGGATTGATCCAATTCATTATTCAACCGCAAATTTTCATTGCGTGTTTGTTCCAACGATTCGGTTAATTGATTAGCCTGTTCACGCTTTTCTTCTGCCTGTAAATCCATTTCTGCCAGCTGCTCGGTGAGCAAGCCGATTTCATCATCAACATTGTCGTCCTGAAGATTATTTTTTTCTTCTTTTAGTTTTTCAACACGTTGTAATAAACGCTGTTGAACCTGTTCAAGATGTTGAATTCGCGACTGCTGTACTTCAGCGCGTTGGCGAGGCTCTGCGGCACGTTGGTTAAAATTATCCCAGGTACTTTGCCACTCCTGCATTGACTGTTCAGCATCAATCAATGACTCACTGGATCCTTCTTCAGCAGCACGAATTAATTCCAGTTCCGGTTCAATCTCTAAAATTTCTGCTTCAAACAATTCTGATTTTTGACTATCCGCCAACAAATTTTCTTCAGCGTGGCGACAATCACGTTGGGTTTGATCCAAATCAGATTGCAATTGGCGCGCGCGCTCATTGGCGTGCTGAATACTTTGCTCCAAACGAGCTATGTCTGCACCAATGGAATAGTAACGCCCCTGAACTTCATTAAACTTGTCACCAAGCTCGGTGTAATCCAATCGATATTTTTCAATAGCCGTGTCTTTATTCACTTGCTCGGTGATAAAGGATTCCATGCGCAATTCCAAATCGCGAATACCGGCACGCTTGGTTTGTGTTTGCTCTTCGAGTAATTTGTATTTCAATGCCTGCAGTTGTGCTTTGAGTGTGCGTTCTTCCTGTTTGAACTCGGCATATTTTTCAGCGGATTGGGCTTGTCGTTGCAAACGGGAAAGTTGACGCTCCAACTCATCGCGAATATCTGTCAAACGTTCCATATTTTCTTGTGTGCGACGCATACGACTTTCAGTATCGCGGCGACGCTCTTTGTATTTGGAAATACCTGCCGCTTCTTCAATATACACACGCAAATCTTCAGGCTTGGCTTCAATTAATTTTGAAATCATCCCTTGTTCAATAATCGCGTAACTGCGCGGACCCAAACCGGTTCCCAAAAAGATATCGGTAATGTCGCGACGACGACATTTGGTTCCGTTTAAAAAATAAGAGTTGTCACCATCACGGCCCACTTTACGCTTGATACTAATTTCCGTGAAAGCGGCGTATTCACCCGTGAGAGTTGCATCTGAATTATCAAACACCAATTCAATCGATGCCTGGCCAACCGGTTTACGACCACTGGAACCGTTAAATATAACGTCAGTCATATTTTCGCCGCGCAAATTTTTGGCTGATGATTCACCCATCACCCAACGCACCGCATCGATAATATTGGACTTGCCGCAACCGTTAGGCCCTACAACAGCGCAAAGATTACTGGGGAAATTAACAGTGGTTGGATCAACAAATGACTTGAAGCCAGCCAATTTAATGCACTTCAGGCGCATAGATAGAATTCACTCTGGTTATCAATAAGCTGCCTGATTTTCAAGCAGCAAGAAAATATTCAAAGGCGGAATTCTACAGGTTTGTTCAAGGGTTTACACCCGCTTTGATGGGAGGAAAAACAGCAAAAACACTGGATATAAAACCAGTAATTTGTAATTGACACCCATAACGTCCTGACTTGAAAAAAACAAATCAGCAAGGATTTAAATCCCTGTCACGCCGCATCAATTGCATTGAGCCCAAATCATGGGTAAATCCAAACTGACTATAAAAGCTGAATAACTCAGGTAAGCAATAAAGTTCTATGTGTTTAACTTTTTTCAGATCGGGATGTTCCAGTATGGATTCCACTATTTGCTTGCCAATACCCTGCGCACGCAATTTATCCGACACTATGACATCAAAAATAAACGCTTTAAAAACATAGTCAGTAACCACTCGCGCAAAAGCCAACAAATCATTTCCTTCGACAAATCCAAATACAATCGACGAACCTTTAACACACTGAAATGTATCCTCCAGTGAACGACCTTTCGACCAGTATTCGTTTTGGTATAACTGATGTAATTGCTGAATCTGCTGTTCGGTTAACTGATGAATAAGTTGCATAAATTCTTAAAGTTTGGGGACCGCTGCTAATAATTGTTGTGTATAAACTTCGCGAGGATTGCTGAATAATTCTTCTGTTGCACCTTGCTCTATGAGTTGTCCATTTTTCATCACCACTACCCTGTCACACATATAACGAATGACCGACATATCATGTGAAATAAACAGCAATGTTAATTGATGCTTTTGTGTTAACTCCAATAGCAATGCGAGAATTTGTGCACGAATCGTGACATCCAATGCAGACACAGGTTCGTCCGCAATAATTAACTTTGGTTTTACAGAAACAGCACGCGCGATGGCAATGCGTTGACGTTGCCCACCGGAGAATTCGTGCGGATACTTACGAATGGCCTGGCGATCAAGCCCTACATCATCCATTAATTGATTGACTTGTTCTTCTACATTTTCTTTAGTTGCCAATTTATGATGTAACAAGGGTTCTGCCAAAGTATCAAACACTGTCATACGCGGATTCAATGATGCGTAGGGGTCTTGAAAAATCATTTGGAAATCACGTCGCGCTGTTTTTAAATCGGCATAATTTAAATCCAGCAAATTGCGCCCTTGAAACAGAACTTGTCCCTGATCCGGCTCCAATAAACGAATGACACTTCTCCCCAGCGTGGATTTACCCGAGCCGGACTCTCCCACTACACCCAAAACTTCGCCAGCATAAATATCCAGATTGATATTCTGCAATACGGTTTTGCGCGGTTTTTTGAAGCTGAAAATATCATCATTATTCAACAGATAACTGGTTTGTAACTGCTGAATTTCAACTAAGGGTTTTTCATTGGATTGCAATTGATTGGGAAATGTTTTGGCGGAATGCAAAACCGATGACAATAATTTTTGAGTATAGGGATGCTGTGACTCAGTAAATATTTTTTTGGTTTCACCGTATTCAATTTGCATTCCCTTTTCCATCACCAAAATCTGATTGGAAACCTGGGCAGCGACAGCCAAATCATGGGTAATAAAAATCACAGCTAACTGCCGTTTGATCTGAATATCTTTAATTAATTTCAAAATCTGTGCTTGAACTGTCACATCCAACGCGGTGGTGGGTTCATCGGCAATTAATAATTGTGGTTCCGCCATTAATGCCATGGCGATCATAACCCGTTGGCGCATACCACCGGAAAACTGATGCGGATAATCGTCGATACGTTTTTCAGCATCCTGTATACCGACATCAATCAATGCGGCTATGGCTTTTGCGCGCGCTTCTTTTTTACTGATTTGATGATGTTGTTTTAAGGCTTCTACTAATTGATCCACAATTCGCATGTAGGGGTTCAAACAGGTCATGGGATCCTGAAAAATCATGGCAATATTATTGCCGCGAATTTTTCGTAATTGATCGTCGTTTAACCTTAATAAATCCTGATTTTGGAAAACAGCTGACCCCGATTCAATTTTTCCTGGCGGAACTGGAATTAAACCCAACAAACTGTAGCAAGCGACAGACTTTCCGGAACCCGACTCACCAACAATTGCCAGAGTTTCACCTGCATTCAAATCAAATGACAGATTATCAACAGCGACAGTTTGGCCTTGACGTGTATTAAATACCACACGCAAATTTTTAACGGATAATAAATTATTCATCATTAATCCCTCGCCGATCGTGGATCAAGTGCATCACGCAAACCATCACCCAAAAAATTAAGCGAAAATAATGTGATAGTTAAGGTCAGGCCCGGGAAAATAATCAACCAGGGATATTCCTGCATGGTTTCCACACCACCGGAAATTAATGATCCCCAGGAACTCATCGGTGGCTGAATACCTAATCCCAGAAAACTTAAAAAAGATTCCAATAAAATAACGCTGGGAATTGTCAGGGTTGTGTAAACAATAATAGGCCCCAATACATTGGGAATAATATGGCGCGAAATAATTTGCCAGGGCGACAAGCCCATGGAAACAGCGGCTTCAATAAACTCCTGTTGTTTAACATTTAATACCTGACCGCGAACAATACGCGCCATGGTTAACCATTCAACAGCACCAATCGCTAAAAACAATAACAGCATACTGCTGCCAAAAATGACGGTTAACAACACAATAAAAATGGTGAATGGCAGAGCATAAAGTGCATCAACAAATCGCATCATGACGGCATCCACTCTACCGCCCATAAAGCCGGCAATCGCTCCCCACAAAACACCAATAGTCAGCGCGACAGCTGTTGCCACAAAACCCACCATCAATGAAATTCGGCTGCCGTACATAATGCGGGTTAATTGATC
>CAMLRJ010000148.1 GCA_946482345.1 uncultured Cellvibrio sp. | reverse complement strand
ACTGTTTGGTAAGAAAAAAATCCTAATTGACAGGCATCAAAAAATAACAGGTATCAAGCCTGTTATTTTTGTAAGGAATGGATTGTTGATTACTGCAAATAAATCGTAATGGTTTTATTTTCTGCAACAGATACCAATGAATCCTTAAAACTTGGTGGGCCAAAGTTTGCACCATTATTGGAAAAACCGTAAGGTTCTGTAGGAATACCTATGGCATCTTTGTCTATACTGCCATTGTCATTTTCATCCTGATACAAAGTTACAGCGTATTCGCCTGCAGGCAAATCTTTAAAAACAACATTTACTGTTTTTTCAGTTACGGGTAATTTTTGTCCCTGAATGCCTTGCTTCATCCATGTGGATTCTGAATTGTGTAACGCAACATATAAAAATCCTTTAGTGGATTTTACGTTTTCAACATTAATCGAAAGATCTTGCGCAAATGCAGAAGCGCTGGCAAATGCGAGTGTTAAAGCAGATAAATAAAATGACGCCTTCATGAGTTGTTCTCCTGTAATAACTAGATTTACAGATTAAAACAACGCAACCATTATGCGAGATAACAAGCATCACTAATCCATGATGTCATTCATCATGATTCCTGTATGACAAGTGTTAACCATCAAGACAAATCACAACAGCAGCATGGTAAGCGCGCCAGTAGACGGGAATTACATAGGATCGAAGGTGTGAAGGCAAATGTATATGACTGGGAGCACCTTCAATCATGACAGGGACTGATATCATAAAATCCTGACCAAAAACACTTCTGGCATTACCAGAAATGGTGTTGGCAACTTCACCGACCAGATCAAAAATATTATCGTTACCTGTGTCATGCTCACCTATGCTCATCAACACATGCTTCAATAAAATTTTCGGCGAAGTAAAATAAACACAACCTTTATAGGGGCCAGATATACCAATTAATCCGGTGACGTCATAAGCAGCCGGGGAATTATTTTCCACCAAATAGGGGCTACCTATTTGAATTTCTTTATCCGCTACGTGCTCGAAATAACGCACTACGCCGTCAATAAAAACCTGTATCGTTTGCTCGGTCATTTAATCCTCGGTTAATTCTATCAGTGCTGCCAATAACGCTTCATCAGAAAAAGGTTTACACAAAAAACCTCTGGCACCTTTTTGCAAGGCCAGTATTCCTGTTGCTTTATCGCTTAACGCAGATATCACCAAAATACGAACATCCGGATCCAGTTTGGTAATTTTTTCTATGCATTGAATACCATCCATTCCCGGCATGGTGATATCCATGGTAATGACTTGTGGCCTTGTTTTTTTAAATTGCTCAAATGCATCCAATCCGTTTGCTGCAGAAGCCACCAAACGAAATTTATCATGAATATTACAACGCTCGATTTTGCGACGAATAATATTCGAGTCATCAACAATCATCAGATTGAGCATCATGCCTCCTGGGTGTAGCCGGGATTTTTGTCCAGAGACAACACCAATGGCATGGTAATCACAAAACGCGTATATCGACCACGCCGGGTTGCGACTGTAATTCGCCCTCTGTGCGCAACAACATGATTCATCACCGCGCTCATACCAACGCCTCTACCGGCATCAAGAGTCAACGAATTTGCTGTACTTAACCCTTCATTAAATAATAAAGACAATAATTTTTTATTATCCCAGGATTCAATTTCCGTTTCGTCCCAACGCCCGGATTCAATTGCTTTTGCACGGATATCATCGTATTTCAAACCACAACCATCATCCGTTACTGTTAATTCCATTTCCGTATCTGAAATTTTTGCCAGACGTAAATCAATTCGGCCTTGTATCGGCTTTTCACTCACTTCGCGGTCGTAAGGTGTTTCTATTCCATGCACTACCGCATTACGCAACAACTGAATGCAAATTTCCCGAAGCTGCTGTAAATAAGCAGCATCCAATTGTACTTCGGTCAATCCACTGGCGATCAACTTCACCAGTTTTCCTTGCCGCTGGGCAACATGCTGCACGAACTCGAATAAATTTTCCCATCCATCGGTAACGCGACTACCTGTAATATTTTTACTTGATCGCTCCTGTGCCTGGGGCACCAAACCTCCGCCGAACTGACTCAGTTTTATCGCCAATTGTTCAACTTGTTGGGTGTAATTAATTAAAGCTTCCAACTGTACTGTGAAAGGCAAAAAGTCATTGCCATCAAGGAATTCTTTTTGCTTCAGAACCACCACCAGATCTTCCATTTTGTGTGCGGCGTTTTCAAAATAATCCAACTTCAGCGATGCAGCCTCACCTTTGAAATTGTGCAACTCTTTAAAAAGACTGATCGCTTTTTCATGAAATTGCTGCGTATTTTTTGCAGAAGCACGCAACAAATTATTGATGCGGTTATAGCAGGCGTAGGCATTATCGATAAACTCTTTAAGCAGCAAAGGATGTGCATGTAACAAACTGGTCAGAATTTCCAGCTGCGACTCATTGCGTTCGCGGCTTTCATTCAGTTCTCTTGCCAATTTCATTTGCTCAGTGACATCAACAACTGTAACCAATACATGTGAAATGGTATTACCCTGATAGGCACGCGCAAAATCAAAACGTAAATGTTTACTGACAAAAGTTCCATTCTCCTGCACCACATTGACTTCAATGGCCTGTAGTGGATTCAAGTCGCCAATCAAACGGCTTTTAACGCGGGGATCAAATAACAAATCAATAAATCCTTTGGCAGTATTGGCGTCCTTTTCACTGACCAGACTTTCCAATACACGAGAGAAGGATTTACCCGATAATGAAACCTGACCGAGAATACTGTTTAACACCGCCGAATGCTGCTCACCAATTGTTAAATCGCGATCAATTAAAAACAGTCCTTCATTAACAGTTTCCAAGATTTCCAATGTCTCTCGACGCGCCTGTTCAATACGCGCATCGCTTTCACGCAGCTGTTTTAAAAAGTGAAACAAAATCAACAGAAAATTCACAATTGCCAGAAGAATTCCCACAGTCTGAATGGCTCTTAAGCGGGTAGCTTTTGATGCAGCAACCCTTTCCAGATCAACGGTTAAATTATTCATCAAATCCAGCAACACCAGATTATTGGTTCGGGCCATGAGGATCGCATGGGAAAGCTCGCCAGCAAAATCACCCGAACCGGATTTCTGTAAAAACTGTGTGATGGCGATATTGTAGGGTTCCCAGATTGCGGCTGCGTCGCGCAAGCTGTCTTTGGATTTTTGGCTGGTGACCGGTTTTAACAAGACTAAATCAGTGCCTGCGCCTTTTACTTCACCGCCATTGCGGAAAGCCTGCAAAGTTTGATCAAATAATTTTTGACTGAGTTGCAATTCATTTAATGTTTTTTCAAAAAAAAGTTTGTCGTCCTGGCTGGAATGCAGAATATAAAGGCTTTTTGCCATACGTTGGGACAGCATGCGCTGACGACCCGCGAGGTTAACGCCAACCGCATCTTCCGCTATCTGGAATGAAACATAAAAATTGAATACAAGAACCGAGGCATCCAATAATAGAAACAAGGCGACAGAAATAATAATGCCGCGATACTTTCCGAACGCGAACTTCGACATTAGCAATTACTCAATAGATTGACACTACAATTGTTAACCGACGCTCACAATCATGATTGTGATACATCCTTACTGCACGTCCTGTGCCAACGAAAGAATTAAAAATATTGCGCTTGATTGATATGTATTATTCTATATTTGTTCGTTTTCGAATCAGTCATGACTTCAAACCATGCACTATTCTTTTTCATTTTGCAATTGCATGATCCACATTTGTGCGTAACGACCGTTTAATGCCAACAATTCTGCATGAGTTCCCTGCTCAATAACCCTGCCTTGATCCAACAAAATAATTTTATCGGCGTCAACAATGGTCGATAACCTGTGTGCAATCACCATACTGGTATGATTTTTTGCCAATTGCGAAATTGCATCCAATATTGCAGCTTCCGAATGTGAATCCAGAGCGCTGGTGGCCTCATCAAAAATGATTATTTTTGATCCTTTCAATAATACCCGTGCAATTGCAATACGCTGCTTTTCACCACCGGACACTTTTAATCCACGCTCACCTACCAAAGTTTTATCACCTTCCGGCAAGCTCGCAATAAATTGTTTTAAATTGGCAGCTTCAATTGCCCGATCAATTTCTTCTGCGGAAGCATCAGGTTTTGCATAAGCAATGTTGTCGCGAATACTGGCGTTAAACAACACAGTATCTTGCGGCACTATGCCAATCGCCTGACGCAAACTGCTTAATGTTATTTGGCTGATATCCTGCCCATCAATTTCAATTGCGCCAGAATCCCTGTCAAAAAAACGAAACAATAAACGCGACAAGGTACTTTTGCCTGCACCTGATGCACCCACCACCGCCAATTTGGTTCCTGCTTCCACTCTCACCGAAAAATTTTGCAAAATCGGTCTGTCAGCAGTGTAAGCAAAGTTAACCGATTTAAATTCAATTTCACCTGCCCGCAGCTGCAGTGGCACAGCATTTTCTGCGTCACGGATTTTGGATTCCCGTTTCAGCAGCGCCAACATGTTTTCCAGATCAGTGACCGCCCGGCGAATTTCGCGATAAATAAATCCTAAAAAATTCAGTGGCACAAATAATTGAATCATGTAGGCGTTAATCATTGCCAAATCACCCAGAGTCATTTCTTTATTGATGACGCTATCAGCAGCCATCCACAACATGATGGTGACAGCCAATGCAATCACCAATGCCTGACCCGAGTTCAACACCAGCAGCGACATTCGATTTTTTAATTTTGCTGTTTCCCATTGAGCAAGAGCGTCATCAAACCGTTTGGATTCGTAATCTTCGTTATTAAAATATTTTACCGTTTCATAATTCAACAGCGAATCCACCGCACGGGTATTGGTTGATGAGTCCGCCTGGTTTGCTTCGCGAACATATTGGTTTCGCCACTCGGTAGTGATCACAGTAAAAACAACATAAATAACAACAGCAATAACTGTCACCAATCCATACCAAAATGAAAACAGGCTGGACAAAATAATCGCTACCATCGCAATTTCAAATAAAGTGGGCACTATGTTGAACATTAAAAAGCGCATCAAAAAACTGATGCCGTTGGTGCCCCGCTCTATATCGCGGCTGATACCACCTGCTGCACGTTCCAGATGAAAGGATAAATCCAATCCATGTAAATGATTAAATACTCGCAGCCCGATTTTACGCATTGCCCTTTCAGTGACACGACTGAACAGTGCATCACGTAATTCACCAAAAAACACACTGCCAAAACGCAACACGCCGTAAAACACAATAAAAAAAACGGGCAATACCAATGCAGGCGATACACTGGCATCAACACCATCAATAATATGTTTCAGTGCCCAGGGCATGAGTAAACTGGCAATTTTTGCTGCAATCAACGCAACCAACGCCAGAATCACCCTGCCTTTGAATTCACAAAGATAAGGCCAGAGATACGACGCTATTTCTTTAACTGACATGGATGAAACAGAAGATCGAGGTTCATTATTGGCATGAACCGATAAACCGGATGTGTGCATACCGCGCATAGCAATATCCTGAAATTCTACTGGACGCAAAATGAATGTGATGTTGCATCTTAGCAATATGCAGAACTACAGGCATACGAAAAAGAAAATCCTTTTGATTTTATATTTTAAAGTTGAGCAATATATTTTGATAAGACTTCAAACTTTGACGGATCATTGTCAACGAAACGAATAATCATTCTTATTGATTGCGTGTCAAAACGATTTTCTACGGCAGTCAGGGAATGCACATAACCATTGACACGTGCCAGACTTCCACCCGCTTCCGCTTCTATATCAACGACAGCCTGATCAAATAAACCGGGCAATCTGTCGCTACGCTCCAGTGTACAACTCATCATCTGCAACGACATTTCCCGAATAATGCAGGCATAGGTCAGGTCATTGGCAAAACGCAATTGCGCTCGTCCCCTGGCCGTTGATTTCACTGCAGCAATTGAAGATTCTTTTGTTGCAAGCAAAGGGTTTTGCTGCAGGATTGCAGATGAACCTGTGTGAGTTGCCACAGGTTTGGTAATTGTGGATTCCGCGCGTCCGCGCGTCAGAACATCCAAAGAAGAAAAGACAACATTTTGCCCCGCTGCCATTTTTTGTTGGCCAATGACCGGCATTCGACCTATGGCTTTTAATTGCTTGGTCACTTTGCGTAGCAATTCTTCAGGCGTGAAAGGTTTGGTGATGTAATCCGATACGCCTGATTGCACGGCTTTAACCACATGATCCCTGTCGCCACGACTGGTGATCATAATAAAAGGCAGTTTTGAAAAATTCGCCATGGCGCGCACTTCAAGTAACAGTTGCTCGCCGGTCATATTGGGCATTTCCCAATCGGATAACACTATTTCAGGTGACCATTGTTTTATGAGTGCCAGCGCTCTGAGGCCATCGGCGGCATCTTTTAATTCCACATCGGGAATTTGATCTCGCAATTGCTTCTTAACCATATCACGAATAAACGGAGCATCATCAACCACCAAAATGCGAACAGTCATACCGGACTCCTAAACAAACGTCCTTTGAGACTAGTTCATGATTGGCGCTTTTTCCTAATAATCCACATGTTTTTAATTGAGAAGTGGTTCACGCTTGGCGCGAATGTCCTATAACAATATCCAAAGAAGACTCATCATCCGTGAATTCGCCCTGATGAGCGGCCTCAACTGCAATGCGCATCCAGTATTTCAATTCATCAGGTTGGGATAATACTTCGAGCGGCAATTGAAAAAAGAAGGACTCAACACCATCTGCTCCACGCGGCTGAAACGCGGGCATCTGCCTGGCTTCAAATAAACAACGGGATTCTTCACTGGCGCGAAAATAAATATGTTCATGCAAAATAATCGCGAACTGGACACCCAAATGATAAATGCCAACGCCATTAAAAATACGACGGTAGCTGATCGGCACAACCGCTGTCATGGACTCAAGGGCATGTTTTACAAATGACGCATTTAACGGCATATTTTTCGCGATCTTATGGTTATTGGGAGTTCAATATTTGAGTCTCTACCCTAAATGGGCGCGCAGATGAAAGCAACTGGAAAACACGATTTGTTGTGATTTTTTATCTGCTTTTACCTGATGACACACAATATATAGACGATAAAAATCTAATTTGCAGTTTTTTATAAAAAAAATTCTCACGCCAATCCGAACAATCTATTAGTCAACAGCCGATTCTCCTGTGGCATCATAGGCGCACAGTAACCGGAGGACGCGAGTATGCGCATTCAGTCAAAACTTTTTCTTTTAACCTTGTTATGTTCCTTGCTGGCCGCCTGCGTGACTAATCCTGTCACCGGCAAAAAACAATTCACCACTATGTCACCGGAAGACGAAATCGCATTGGGTACACAAAATTATGTGCCCAGCCAGCAAGCACAGGGCGGGCAATATCAGGTTGACCCCAATCTCACCCTTTATGTGCAATCCGTTGGTAAAAAATTGGTGGCCGTCAGTGACCGCAAAGATTTACCTTACGAATTTGTTGTATTGAACAATGATGTGCCGAATGCATGGGCAATGCCCGGCGGCAAATTAGCCATCAATCGCGGGCTACTGGTTTATCTTGAAGACGAAGCACAATTGGCTGCGGTTCTGGGCCATGAGATAGTTCATGCCGCTGCACGTCATGGCGCACAACAACAAACGCAAGGCACTTTAT
>CAMLRJ010000147.1 GCA_946482345.1 uncultured Cellvibrio sp. | reverse complement strand
GATAAAAGATAAAAAAATATAACAAAACAATTTTTTAAAAGACAACAGGAAAAAACACATCTAAAAAATGGTGGGCCCACCCAGACTTGAACTGGGGACCTGCCGATTATGAGTCGGATGCTCTAACCAACTGAGCTATAGGCCCTTTGAGAAACAAAGTGTAGATTACAATTTGCTTTTGAGGTTGCGCATTATAGTGGGATGTTGTGGATGTGGCTAGCGTTAATCTGCTGGATTTTTTACTGAGTTGGAATTATAAAAACCCGCCAAAATTAGCGGGTTTTTTTGTGAAGGATTATTCATCCAAAAAGCTGCGCAAGTGATCCGAGCGGGAAGGATGGCGTAATTTACGTAATGCTTTGGCTTCGATCTGACGAATACGTTCGCGGGTTACGTCGAATTGTTTGCCGACTTCTTCCAGTGTGTGATCGGTATTCATGTCGATACCAAAACGCATACGCAGTACTTTGGCTTCGCGTGCGGTGAGGCCTGCGAGTACTTCGCGAGTAGCTTCCATCAAGCCTTCTGCGGTGGCGGAATCGACTGGTGAAACAATCGTGGTGTCTTCGATAAAATCGCCAAGATGTGAATCTTCATCATCACCAATGGGTGTTTCCATGGAGATAGGTTCTTTAGCAATTTTCAGCACTTTGCGCACTTTGTCTTCCGGCATATCCATGCGTATGCCCAATTCTTCCGGCGTGGGTTCGCGCCCCATTTCTTGCAACATTTGACGCGAAACACGATTGAGTTTGTTGATGGTTTCAATCATGTGTACCGGAATACGAATGGTGCGTGCCTGATCCGCAATTGAGCGGGTTATCGCTTGTCGAATCCACCAGGTTGCATAAGTTGAAAATTTGTAACCGCGACGGTATTCAAATTTATCCACTGCTTTCATCAAACCTATGTTGCCTTCCTGAATTAAATCGAGGAATTGCAAACCGCGGTTGGTGTATTTTTTGGCGATAGAAATAACCAGACGCAAGTTGGCTTCAACCATTTCTTTTTTCGCACGACGCGCGCGCGCTTCACCAATCGACATGCGACGGTTGATGTCTTTAATTGATGCCAAACTTAAACCGGTTTCGGTTTCGATTTGTGACAAAACTTGTTGTGCTGATTGCACATCTGGCAGCACACGTTCCAGTTTGTCGGCGTTTTCGATTTTGCCTTTGAGCAAATCAGTCAGCCAATCGGCATTGGTTTCATTGCCGGGGAATTCTTTAATAAAAGTTTTGCGTTGCATCTGCGCTTTGCGCGTACACAAATCCATAATCATGCGTTCGTGTTTGCGAACAGTATCCAGCGATTCACGCGCTTTGTTGTAAATGGGATCAAACTGACGCGCAGGAATTTTGAAAAATTTAAACAGGTCACCCAACGCGGATAATTCTTTCTCAGCTTGTTTGCTACCGTACCCGTGTTTGCTTAAAGCTTTGACGGTTTTTTCATGCTGTTTTGCCAATTCTTCAAAACGCACTTTGGCTTCTTCCGGGTCTACACCCGAAACAGCTTCTTCCTCTTCTTCGCTGCTGCCTTCTTCGTCTTCATCATCACCAGCCGCTTTCGCTCCGGCAACAGGTGCAACTTCGATTTCAGCATCATCATCAACAAGGGCAACCGGAATTTCTTCGACAGGGTCAAGCCAACCAATAATCACTTCCGCCAAACGACGCTCTTCTTTAGCAACCAAAGAATATTCATTGAGCAGATGTTCAACAGCGCCAGGCCAGTAGGCGAGGGCGTGCATCAATTCGCGAATACCTTCTTCAATACGCTTGGCGATTACAATTTCGCCTTCGCGTGTCAGCAGCTCAACTGTGCCCATTTCACGCATGTACATGCGCACCGGGTCAGTCGTGCGGCCAGTTTCAGTTTCGACAGCAACCAATGCAGCTGCGGCTTCAGCTGCGGCGATTTCATCGGCAGCTGTGTCACCGTCAGTCATTAATAAGGTATCGGCGTCGGGGGCAGTTTCGTATACACGAATGCCCACGTCGTTGATCATCTGGATAATATCTTCAACCTGATCCGGATCGGAAATATCATCCGGCAGATGGTCGTTGACTTCGGCATAGGTCAGATAACCCTGTTCTTTACCGCGTGCAATCAATTCTTTGATGCGAGACTGTTGCTGTTGAACATCTTCAGACATGCGTGACCTACCGAAACGAGTGGGGGATAAAATAAGGGGGCGGATTATAGCCTAGTTGGTTTTTTATGTTCCAGTGCGGCGCGGATTTTTGCCTTGTCTTCTGCACTTAATGATGAAAAATCTGACTGATTGACCGTTTCCAGGGTTGATTTGTGAAAAGCCTCCTGTTCCATCAGTCGTAACTTCTTCAGGCAATCGACAAACGCAACTTGTGAGTCGTAGTCAGCTTTCGCGGGTTTGTCTTCCCGCACACGACTAATAGCATTGGCAGCAAGCAATAAATCGTGTCCTGCAATACTGGCAAGTTGTTCCGCACCTTCTGCTCCATATGCTGCGCGCCAGTGGCCGATGATATTGGCTAATTTGTAGTGCGGTCTTTCGTGTAAAAGTTTCAGAAGTTGACCCAGCAAACGAAGCTCGGAATCGTTGGCTGAAAACCAGGTTTGTGCGTCTGTTTCCTGCGCTGCCAAATCGGGGTGAGTCAGCAACAGTGCAAGTGCTTTGCGAGCGGGTGGCATCAGGTATTTTGGTTTGGTCTGATTCGGTTGTTCCTTGAAAAACGCGCGCTTGGGCTGTGAAAAATAGACTTCTTCATAATCCACCGGAGGACTATCCAGAATAAATGCATCAGGCATCGAATCAGATGATGTTTTAACTGGATGGAAGATTTTGGTCGTTTCTTCTTTGGGTTTGGGAGTTTCTTTTGGAATCACTTCCTCTGCCAAGGATTCTGACTGATGAATCAATTCTTCCAGTGTGTGACGGCTCAAACCTGTGCGAACTGCCAGTTGATCAAACATCAATTCGCGAAACACACCTCGCGGTAATTTATCCAACAAAGGTGCAGCTCGACGACTGAATCTGGCGCGACCTTCGAGGCTACGAATATTCAACCCTTCGGCGGCGGCATCAAATAAAAAATCTTCCAATGGCACGGCCAAATCAATCATGCGCTCGAATTTATCGGCACCAATTTGTCGAACCAGCGTGTCGGGGTCTTCGCCATCTGGCAGGAATAAAAATTTCACTGTGCGGCCATCGGTCATGCTGGTTAATGCTGCATCCAGTGCACGCCTTGCTGCTGTGCGACCTGCTTGGTCACCATCAAAACAAAAGACCACTTCAGTGGTGTGTTTAAAGGCTTTGGTGAGGTGATCTTCGCCGCAAGCGGTGCCCAATGTCGCTACCGCATAACTGATACCAAATTGTGCAAGGCTAACCACATCCATGTAACCTTCAACCACCAGCAAACGTTTCAGTTCCCGATTGGCTTCACGTGCCTGGTATAAACCATAAAGCTCCTGTCCTTTATGGAAGATAGAAGTCTCGGGTGAATTTAAATATTTGGGTTTATCGTCACCCAAAACACGACCACCAAATCCGATTACGCGCCCGCGTAAATCGATAATCGGAAACATAATGCGATGGCGAAAACGGTCGTAAAGTTTTTTATCCCGTTCCTGATGAATCAACATGCCGCCTTCGATTAGCAGATGTTTATCCTGATCATCCTGTCCTAATGATTTAAGCAGGTTATCCCAGCCTGGCGGGGCAAATCCGATACCAAAAGCCTGGGCGGTTTTGCCATCCAATCCGCGGCCTTTGAGGTAATTCACCGCCATTTGTTTACTGGGATGATGACGCAGCTGCTGCTGGTAGAACTCGCTGGCTTTTTGCATCAACGAATAGAGATTTTTCTTTTCCTGTTCGCGCTCAATCTGCGCCTCGGATTGCACCTGTTTGGGTACATCCAAACCCACGCTGCGTGCAAGTGTTTCCACCGTTTCAGGAAAACTCAGGCGTTCGTAATCCATCACAAAACCGACAGCATTACCACTGGCGCCGCAACCAAAACAATAAAAGAATTGTTTATCCGGGCTGACGGTAAAAGAAGGTGTTTTTTCTTCGTGGAATGGGCAACAAGCCGAATAGTTTTTACCACTGCGTTTCAATTTGACGCGACTATCCACCACATCGACTATATCGACACGGTCAAGCAGGTCATCGATGAAATCTTGCGGGATCAAACTGGCCATGAGGAAATCTGTTGGCAATCAAACTGATTTTTGGGGTGGCTAGTATCAACAGATAGGACTGTTTTTGCCAGAGTTATTGTTTTGGTTCTTGGCATTTATGGCCAAGTTTGATAAATATGGACATACTTTAACGCTTGGAGAATGAGCATGAACATTAGTTTTACTGATAAACAGCAACATTACATTGCAACCCAAGTCAGTGGCGGCGATTACCAAAATGCCAGTGAAGTGGTTCGTGATGCATTAAGGCTTCATGAAATTTACAGAAACAGAGTTCTTGAGGATTTAAGGGCTGAAATTGCCAAAGGATGGGAGAGCAAGGCAAGCAGCCATAGTATTCAAGACATCATTAACCGTAAAAAGGTGGCCAAACAAAAGGATTAATTGGATGGAAACTTACTTGCTTTCGCTGGAGGCTGAAGCGGATATCAGTGGTATTTTTGATTATTCAGAGCGCGAATTTGGTTTTGAGCGGGCAGTCCAATATCTCACTGATATGGAAAGGGTGTTGAAAAGTTTGTTGGATAATCCTTTTTCTGGGCGTGAACGCAAGGATATTCGAGCCGATTTGTTTTCCATGCCCTACGCTAGTCACATTATTTTTTATCGAGTGATGAAGGATCACATAAATGTTATGCGTATCCTTCATGCGTCGCGCGATCAAATTAAACATCTGGATTTTCAATAGAAAAAACAAAACCGCGAAACCTTTTCAGGTCGCGGTCTTTGCATCATTTTGATTGATTGCCCTATTCTGCATTAACAGAGGGCAGGATGAATCAATACAGACGAGTAAACTTTTTAGATTCGCGTTGAACCTTTTTGGCATGACGCTTAACGGCAGCGGCAGCATCGCGCTTACGCAGCGTGGTTGGTTTTTCGTAACATTCGCGAGCGCGAACTTCTGCCAAAACACCTGCTTTTTCACACGCGCGCTTGAAACGGCGTAAAGCTACATCGAAAGGTTCGTTTTCTTTAATTTTTACAAAAGGCATGTCTTTACCTGTGTTGATATTAAAAATGATGCGTATCTATTATCGCCAGTTCCATTAGAGCTGGCCCGAGGGGTGCGGATTCTATAGATTTCTTTTGCTCACCGCAATGGCAAGCCTTTATCATGGCCGCACTTTTACCATCCTCTTTATATTTAACTCTTGAAAACAGGTTGTGCGATGCGGGTTCTGGGTCTTGAAACCTCTTGTGATGAAACGGGTGTGGCAATTTATGACAGCGAGCTTGGCTTGTTATCGCATCGTATTTATACGCAAATTGCTTTACATGCCGAATATGGTGGAGTAGTGCCGGAGCTGGCTTCGCGTGATCATGTTCGAAAACTTCTGCCATTAATTCAAGAAGTTATGACGGATGCGAAAACGACATCGTCTGATATTGGTGCAATTGCCTACACTTCCGGCCCTGGATTAGTGGGCGCGTTAATGGTTGGCGCCATGATGGGTCGTTCGCTGGCTTATGCCTGGGGTGTACCTGCCTTGGGAGTGCATCATATGGAAGGACATTTATTAGCGCCTATGTTGGAAGCAAATCCCCCTCAATTTCCTTTTATTGCATTACTGGTTTCAGGCGGGCACACCCAATTGGTAAGAGTTGATGCAATAGGGCAATACCAATTACTGGGCGAATCCCTCGATGATGCTGCGGGCGAAGCTTTTGATAAAGCCGCCAAAATGATGGATCTGGATTATCCCGGTGGTCCATTAATCGCAAAGCTGGCTGAAAAAGGCACTGAAGGAAAATTTGTATTTCCTCGTCCTATGGTGGATAGGCCCGGTTTGGATTTTAGTTTTAGCGGATTAAAAACTGCCGTGCTTACTGCGATTCAACAACACACCCTGGATGACGGATTGCCAGATGATCAAACCTGTGCCGATATTGCCTGCGCATTCGAAGCCGCAGTTGTAGATACGCTTGTGATAAAAAGTCGTCGCGCACTTGAACAAACTGGAATGAAAACTCTGGTGATTGCCGGTGGTGTTTCGGCGAATAAACGTTTGCGTCGCGAATTGGAAAAATCGCTCGCAAAAATCGGTGCGAAAGTTTTTTATGCGCGCAATGAATTTTGTACCGACAATGGTGCCATGATCGCTTACGCAGGTTGTCAGCGTTTGTTAGCGGGGCAGAAAGATGATTTGTCTTTGCAGATAAAGGCGCGTTGGAATTTGACAGAATTGAAATCTATCACCCCCTCCTAACCTCCCCCTTGGCAAGGGGGAGGACTTTACTCCCTGTTTAATGCGAGGTGAGATTTGTTCCCTCCCCTTGCCAAGGGGAGGGCTAGGGTGGGGTGAAAAATCCCGGAGAAAAAATTGGACATAGTTTACATACGCGATTTACGCATCGAAACCATTATCGGTATTTACGATTGGGAGCGACAGGTTCGACAAACTGTCAGTATTGATTTGGAAATGGCGAGTGATATCCGTCAGGCAGCGGCGACAGACGATATTCAATATGCATTAAATTACAAAGCCGTATCAAAACGTTTGATTGCTTATATTGAAAATCGCAATGCATTGTTAGTGGAAACCTTGGCAGAGGAAGTCGCTAAGTTAATTCGCGAAGAATTCAACGTACCCTGGTTGCGTTTGCGTTTAAGTAAACCGGGTGCGGTGCGTGGTGCACGTGATGTGGGGTTGATTATCGAGCGTGGAGTCAAGCCTGAATGACCAACATTTATTTAAGTCTGGGCAGTAATATTCAACGCTATCAACATATATCCGCTGGGCTGGATGCACTGTCTGTTTTTTTATCCGACATGAAAATTTCTACCATTTATGAAAGTAAAGCGGTCGGTTTTGATGGTAGTAATTTTTTGAATTTGGTTGTTGCAGGCAAAACAGATTTAAAAATTGGCGACTTATCAGAGCGGTTAAAAAAAATCGAAGACGATAATGGTAGAAAACGCAACGGCCCCAAATTCAGTCCGCGAACTTTGGATATTGATATTTTGTTGTATGGTGATTTTGTTGGTGTCGAAGCGGGTGTTAAATTACCGCGCGATGAAATTTTGCAAAATGCATTTGTATTATTGCCTTTAGCTGAATTGGCTGCGGATCAATTGCACCCCGAATTGAAAAAAACTTTTTCACAACTTTGGAGTGAATTTGACAAGGGCAGTCAATCGCTTTGGTCAGTAGAGTTTATTTGGAAGGGGAAGACGATTTCTCCCTTGCCCTGTTTATTTGATATGCAGTGAGATTTGTTCCCTCCCCTTGCCAAGGGGAGGGGTAGGGTGGGGTGAATATTCAAAACCACTTTTTAATTGCCACCCATCCCGTAATCAACGCCACACACAACATCACACCCCAAGTGTAAAAATAGCCATATGTTGCATGCAGTTCGGGCATATTATCGAAATTCATCCCGTAAACACCTGCGATAAAAGTGAGCGGAACAAAAATTGCTGTGAACACAGTCAAGACTTTCATGGTGTTGTTTAATTGATGCGAACTTAATGAAAGATAGCCATTGATTAAATCGCCGGAAATTTCATAGTACATAGTGCAAAGACCGTTTAATCGTTCGC
>CAMLRJ010000146.1 GCA_946482345.1 uncultured Cellvibrio sp. | reverse complement strand
CACGCTTATATAGCCCTGTGTATTTCATTGCGGGTAATTCACTTTCATCCTTTAGCAGCCAGGCTTGATCAAATAAATAACCATCTTTACTGAGTGTCAGTGTTAAAGGTGATCGTTGTTTTGATCCGCTGGGGTTATTAATCAGAAATGCTTTGCCATCGGGAAAATTTCCGGCACTTTGTTTTGCACGGGAATCCGGCATATTGGTGAGCCGGGGTTCTGACCAGGTTTTACCTTTATCGGTACTGGTTGCTGCCAAAATTTTAAAACTGGATGCCTGATCACGAAATACCATGACAATGTGATTGTTTTTATTTAAAAACCAGCTGGGTTCCAGTTCACGACTAATTCCGGGTTGATGCGGTAAATTTTTCATTTCACCTTGAGTCCAACCCGCAATTGCCAATGGATCATCTGTGTAATAAGGCTTGGCAATAAGTCCTGGTTGCTGATGAATCGCGGTAATTATTCTGCCGTTGGGCAAAGATTTAAGATCTTGCTCAATAATGCCATTCACAAAACTACCATCAGTATTTAACAATCGTTTTGGTGATGACCAATCAATACCATCACGGCTGGAAATATACTCAACATAACCGCCTTTGGGCGTCATGTTTTTAGGCCAGACATTAATGTAAGCAATCAGTGTTTTACCATCACTCCACCAACCACCATTGGTTACAATAAAATCTTTTCTGGCGGCGACCAGTGTTTTTGCGGGTTGCCATTTTTTCCCGTTTTTACTGCTACTAAAAAGAACCTGTGTTTCTTCTGCATCTTCATCCTGTATGGAACTTTGCCACTGGATAAATAATTTTCCCTTAAACGGAAACAAAACCGCACCATGGTTGTATTGGGCTTTGCCCTCAATGGCTTTAAAAACAGTTGAATGCCGAATGCCCTGTGGTTTGGACAAGCCAAGAGTAATGGGTTGTGTGTAGTCAAATAAATTTTCTTTTGCTGAAAAAGGCGCATCCGCCCATACCAATGAAGAGATACTGATTGCTATAGCGAAAATAATTTTTTTCATAGAGTTAAAAATCACGATTGAATTGAAAACGCTGTAATTCTTTTTTCAACATTTTGATATAGATAGGAATAGCAACCCAGGAATAGATGACAAGTGCTAGCCAGGCGTAGCTGATCAGGCTTGATGTGAGTGGGTAGCCTAAGTCTTCAACAATTTGGGACAGTAAATTAAAAAACAAATAAGCGCAGATTAAATAACTGACTTGCCGAAGTTGTGACATGTTGACCAGTTTGTTGTTAGCTCGCCACCACAGACCAATAAACCAGTTTTTGCGTGCTTTGATGTTGGCTAATAGGGCCAGTGCTTCCTCTGAATTAGGGGAATTCAGGATAACGAATTTTGCGTGATACTCTGCATCCGACAAATTACCATGGGCCAATTGTATTTTACCCATTAATAAATTGGCAGATTCACTTTGTGCATTTTGTTGCAAAGCTTCCCGTGCAAACATTTCAGCCTGACGATAATCTCCTTTTGCCAAATACAGATATGCAAACGCACTGCTGATACCTGAATGATCAGGTGCAATGCGGGAAGCTTCTTCTATGCTGGCTTGTGCTTTATCAAATTGATCCTGTAACAAATAAATCCCTGCTTTTTCCAGTAAGGCATCGACATAAGCGGGGGCAAGTGAAAGTGCATGATCACACGCTTGCAATGCTTTATTGAATTGACGTTTGTATAACAGAATCTTTGCTTGAATTAAAAATAAAAAATATTGCATGGGATCTTGCTGCAACGCGATATGCAATTCATATTCAGCAGCATACAAACGTTTGTCACCCAATAAACAGGCTGCCAATAATCCATGCGATTCAGCATGATTGGGATCTTGCCCCAAAAGATTTTTGAGTTGATCAATCGCCTCTGTGTATTGACCGCGATGATAAAGCGACCAGGCTCTTTGCAGTTGGTATTCAAACATAATTACTGCCGTTTGCTAATGTATTCATAAAGTGAATAGGAGGTTGATTGCAATGCAACTACGTACATCAAACAAAAATAAAATGCTGCTTGCGAGCATATGCGCAGATAAGGTGCCGCTTTAGTCAAACCGCCGGGTTCGGTGTAGGTATAAATAAAATCGGCACCGCCATAAACAATTAAAAACCATAAAAATACAGCGAGAATCGAAACAGAAATTTCTTTGAATCTTGAAGCACTTTTCAATAACAGACTATTAAAAATCAACCAGACTGCCGGTATCCAGATTCGGCCCAAATAGGGCAGTGTAATAAACATGGGAATTAGAATGCTGGCAAATAAAATCACCACTGGGCTTAAAATTAACGCATTTAATTGATGCTGTTTAGGTTCATCTATAATTGAATAGCGGTTCATCATGATTTTCCGTATTTATTCAAAAATTCCAACACATCATCATAGCGACCGCCGTCATTGGCGTAACGTGCATAATTGCGCGCAGTCGTTAACCATTCGCTCGTTGAGTTACGACTTTGTGTCAGAGCTTCACGAAAATGATCAAATGAAATAGCCACTTCGCGACCTTGTGCAATCGAACTGTCAATCGCTTCATCAGCTGCCATTTCTACCAGATTAGCCAAATCAGCGCCTGAGTACCCTGAGGTTTTATTGGCAATCAAATCAAAATCAATATTGTTCTCTTGCGGTCTGTCTTTCATTTGATGTTGCAATATTGCGGCTCGTGCAACTTTGTCCGGTGGCGGAACAAAAAAGAGTCGATCAAAACGGCCAGGGCGTAAAAAAGCCGGATCAACAGACCAGGGCACATTGGTAGAGGCCAAAATTAAAATGCCATCATTACCTTGTGAGTAACCGTCAAGCTCCGTTAAAAATTGGCTGACAACATTAGCAGTACTTGAATTGCGTGCGTGTTCGCGTTTGCCTGCCAATGCTTCGAGTTCATCAAAAAATAAAATACAAGGTTTGTCAGCGCGTGCTTTTTCAAAAATGGCCCGCAATTTTTGTTCTGATTCACCAATGTACATATCCAATACGTCAGCGGCTTGAATATTGTAAAAACTGGCATTGCATTGTCCGGCAGTTGCACGTGCAATTAATGTTTTACCACAACCTGGTGGCCCATAAAGTAAAACGCCACCACCAATTTTCTTTTTAAATTTTTGGAAAAATGAGGGTTTTTGGAAGGGCAGGATAATACGTTTGGTGATTTGTTCTTTTACGGCTTCAAGGCCTACTACGTCCTTGAAAGTAACGGTTGCTTGTTTGTAATCACTTAAATGAGTGACTTCTGCCAAATCATTTTTTTCCACTACTCGCAATCGTGGGCGGCTATCTTGCTCTTCTATTTCAGTATTAATACGCAGGCGGTTATCCCAAAAAATATTTTTTATATTGGGTTGGTGCTGACACCAGTAAAGATATAAGTCCTTCGCCAATGTTTCCTGATTCTGATCAATCAAAGCTTGCAACGTAGCAGTTACATCCTGAGTTACCAATAGCTTCTGTAATTGATCCAGTTGTGATGCCTGTGCAAATGCAACAATAGTCTCTACCAGCTGTTCAGGCTTCAATGACAGTTCCAGCAAAAACTCACTGGCTTTCGCAAATTCACCTGCTTGCAAATACTGATTGAGAATCAACTTGCCGATATCGGCCGATTTTGAAATTTTATAAGCTTCCAATAAAGCTGCTAGTGCGTTGGCTTCCATAATATTGTTTCTCCAATAAATGAATTTTACCTGGTTAGTTTAACTCTTTAGTTATCTAAAATAGAAGGCTATACAATTTAGTTTTTATAGTGAGTTTCCCATAGTTTATTAATAAATCTAAAATCTGGGTCAACACGTTTTTTTAGTAAGAAGTATTCTTTATGCCTTGGATAAGCAGTTCTAAATTGTTCAGCCGTCTCATGGATTTGATAAGGCAAGTAATAAGTACCATCAAGCGATATTGCTGCATCATTTAATGCTCGTGTCCAATGACCTACGGCATCGATGTCTGATTGACTGGTACCTTGACGGTAATAAATGACAAATGAAAAAACTTCTGTGGGCGCCCAGGATAATAAAGATTCTGTGTCTGGAGGTGAGTGACGAATAGAAATATTAATTACGTTAACTTTTTGTTCTTTGATAATTAATTGTATTTTTTCTATGAATGTTTCAAATTGACTGACAGGTACGAAATATTCTCTTAATCCATAAGTTGTTTTATTTCGATTTTTGGGTTCGAGCCTGCGAACATCATAGCTAGCTTCATAGTTGCGCCAGACTACCGGCGATTTGGCATAGATTAAAGGTTCTATAAGACTACGGCGAACGCTGTGTCCAGATGAATGATTGGCAATCCAGTCTATTATTTTGGGTTCCCAGTAATAGTTTTTGTTTTTGGGAATTAATTTTAATGGTTGGGTCAGAGACTCATCTGTCACATTCCAGGTAATGGACCTTACTTTATTGAATCCAGGTAAATAAATTTCCGCATTGCTGAAAACAACGGTTGAGTCATCACGAATATTGTCCAGAAAATATTGCTTGTATTTGGTGATATCCATGATGATATCTTTCCGTTTGATTTTTGTATTGTCTTCCAGTAGCAAAACAGCTTCTGCAATCACAGCAATACCACCATAACCTCCTATAGCTGCATAGAATAGATCCTGATTTTCATTACGGTTGGCATGTTTTAATTCCCCGTTCGCTAATACCAATGTTATTTCTTTAACAGAATTGATTATGGGGCCCTCACCAACATAACGGCCATGAGCATTCACACTTAAAGAGCCACCGACAGTAAAGTTGGTATAGGTTTGCATAATTTTTACGGACAGGTGGTGAGGGTCAATATATTCCTGAATGTCACGCCAAGTTATTCCTGCCTGAACTTTAATCTCTTTTTTATCAATATCGAAGCTGACGACTTTATTAAATTGCCTCATGTCCAAATGCAAACTATTTTGGTGCGAGGTTTGACCACCCTGGCTGTAACGTCCTCCACCGATTGATATGGGGCCAGTCGACTCTGCAACTGTTTTTATTAATTCGTCAAGTGTGTGTGGTGTAACGATGGTCTTAACCGTAACGGGATTTAATTGGGTAACGTCATTGACAATCAGGTCTCCTTTTTCAGCGAGAGCTGTTAGATGGGTTGAAACTATAAAAATAGCCACAAATAGTTTAATTAATAATTTCATATGTCATTTTTGCATATCAATAATTAGCTCAATTTTTTCAAAATTCTATAAGGGTAATATTTATCCTTTAGATTGTTATACTTGCAGAATAAAGTTGCGCCGGGTGTGTCGCATCATCTGCGTCTGATACCAGTAAAAGCTCTATTATTTTACTATTTGTTTTTGCTTCAATGCCTTCCAGTTTGACTTTTTTATTGACTGGTTCGATAAAACTCAAATTGCCTTGAGAATTAATGATGCCGATAGCAGATCCCACACAGGCACCATCGAGGTAGGCGTCGGAGGTGTTTTCGGCACTGGCAGTAAAAATAATCTCTCCGCTGCTGAGTGATGTGGCGTCGGTAAAGCAAAGCGGGATCTGATCGATTTCACCCAAATCATAAGGTGTAATCTGAATGCGTGGTTTGTGATATTTTTGTGGCGGTGAAAGTAACTGGTAAAAATCATCAAGCGCAATACGAATGCTGGCATTCAGTTTATTTTTCTTGTTGCCACGTTGAAATAAAAAAATATCCTGATTCACAATAGTGGCACCTTCAATATTCAAGTTGCCAATTTCTTTTTTCAAAAATTCGTAAAAATGTGAGAGATCTATAATTTCTGCTGGGGTAGATATGTTGCCCGTTTGATCAAGAGAGATAATTGCAGCTCGGCAACGATTTTTTTTGGAGCCGGAACCTAAAACCAATAAGCTCTGTTGAGCTGGATTATTTAACTGCGGGATTCGCATGAGCACTTCAATATCAGGTTTCTCTGCTTTGCGTTCATCGGTATCTATGGGCAGGTTGCCAGCAAAACAGCGGTACAATTCTCCTGCACTATCACCTTCTAATAAAAACTTCCCCAAATGTAATTCGTCATCGGCTACCACATATAGCCATGGGCCTATTTGTACTAAACCACTCGCCGCACTCAGATGTGAAAGGCGATTGGGTTGTGCCGGATATCGTAACAACAGGTTTTTCAATTCAGTGAGTTGAATCAATCTTGGCTCCGTGAATTACGACAGAACATGTTTTTAATATTGAGCATCAGTTATACGCTCAAAAACCTTATCCGTTTTCGCCGCCAGAATTAAATCATTTTCATGCAGTCCTTTTATTTTGTGTGTCCACCAGGTGACGGTGACTTTTCCCCATTCGGTGAGCAGGGCGGGGTGGTGGTTGTATTCTTCTGCTAATAAACCTACGGCTTGTGTCAGTGACATAGCTTCTGCAAAATTTTTTAATTTGTACACGCGTTGTATTTGATCAATGCCATCGACTTGTATGATCTTCCATTCAGGTAACTGTGCCAGTGCTTCTTTTATTTGTTCCGGTGTGGCTTTGGGAGCGTCTGCTTTGCAGGCAGTGCAGGTTTTATCGCATAACAGTGTCATAATTTTTCCAATATTTACAAAGCAGATTTTTGTGAATCCAAAACAGCTGAAGCCATATTACGTACACTTTCCGGTTCTTCGGGGTTTTTGGTTATTCTGGTTAATGTGTTGATGATGTCATGATCCAGTTGTGTGGAGTTTAACTTAAAAGCGGCGCTGATTGCTGAAACCCGAACAGCTTCATCAGGATCATGTAGATATTGTTTAACTGTCGCAGAAATAGTCTCCTGATCTCCCAGTTGCGACAAGCCGTCAATGGCTCTGGCTTTGATGGCACTATTGCCACTGGCAAGAAAAGATTGAAAGCGGTCGATGGCAATAGTTTTGGTGGAATCGTCCAATTTTTTTTCGCTCAATCGAAAAATAACATCCGTCAATACTTCTGGATTGGATTCATAGTAAGTTGCATCCAGCAATACATTATTAAGTTCCGGTTGGCTTTCTTTTATATCCATGGATCGCAAAAGTTCGAAACCCAATCGCTTGGATTCATCATCCGGTTTTTTGATCATATCAATAACCATATTAATGGTTTCTTCACTGCTGTCTTGCGAAAGCAAATTGATGAGTGCGTATTTTTCTTCGTAGGATGTGCTTTCAAGAAGTTTTTGTCTTATTTGCGCTGCAACTTTTTTGTCCTTTCGCATCAGATAAGCTAAAACTTTGTATTCCTGACTTTCGAATAAATTTTCTGTGTTCGCTGTAAACGCATTTAGCATCGATTCAATATCGGATGGATCATCTAATTCTTGATAGGGTTGAGGTTTTGAATTGTTGAATGTGGTTTGTTGCGTCAGTGGTGTATGCGTACTGGGAAATTCTGATGATTCGTTGTAATCATGATTTGCATTTACGACAAGCTGTGGATCAGGTGAGGCGTCGGAAACAACGTAAAGTGTTCCGGCTATACCTGCCAGGGAACCCAAAATAAAGAAGGCGAATTTATTCATTTTATAAACCTGAGCAATCAGTCTGTGCGCTAATTCTGACATCTAATTTGGCGCAGGAAAAAGATCAATTTCGATAAGTGTTTATCATTTGCATACAAATATAATCATATTCAATCAAATTGTGCTACAAGTCCTCTTTTTCATGTGCTAGATTTTGCCCACCCTGAAAGTGCGGTGTCTTCGGGTGATCGCGACTTGACCGGTCGCGGGTCAACTTCACTCATCCAAAAGGTATAAATCAAATGATAATTTATA